>JBCCVV010000121.1:0-19404 GCA_039194925.1 Bacteroidota bacterium | reverse complement strand
GCTTCCCTGTGGCGTCCCCTAGAGACTCCGTGTAATATCCTTCGTGCCCCTCCAACTCCTCCATAGCGCTACAGCGTATTCTCCTAAAAACTCGGTGCTTCTCAGTGCCTTCTCCGAGAAACTCCGTGTAATATCCTTCGTGCCCCTCCAACTACTCCATAGCGATACAGAAAAATCACCTAAAAACACGGTGATTCCCGGTGCCTTCACCAAGAAACTACGCGTAATATCCTTCGCGTCCCTCCAACTCCTCCATAGCGCTACAGCAAATTCTCCTAAAAACTCGGTGCTTCCCGGTGCCTTCTCCGAGAAACTCCGTGTCATATCCTTCGTGTCCCTCCAACTCCTCCGTAGCGCTACAGCATATTCTCCTAAAAACTCGATGCTTCCCGGTGCCTTCACCAAGAAACTCCGCGTAATATCCTTCCTGCCCCTCCAACTCCTCCATAGCGCTACAGCATATTCTCCTAAAAACTCGGTGCTTCCCGGTGCCTTCTCCGAGAAACTCCGTGTAATATCCTTCGTGCCCCTCCAACTCCTCCATAGCGTTACAGCAAATTCTCCTAAAAACTCGGTGCTTCCCGGTGCCTTCTCCAAGAAACTCCGTGTCATATCCTTCCTGCCCCTCCAATCTTTTCAATATCTTCGCATTAATAAATCTCATATGCGTTGACATTCGAAGCGATTATCAAAGATCTAAAAAGTAAAAAATACAGTCCTATCTATCTGTTGCACGGAGATGAACCGTATTATATTGATAAAATATCATCTTACATTGAGAACAATGTGCTCAATGAAGGTGAAAAGGCATTCAATCAAGCGGTACTTTATGGCAAGGACACAGAGTTTAAGATGGTGGTAGATGAAGCACGTCAATTTCCAATGATGGCTAGTCATAGGGTAATTGTCATCAAGGAAGCTCAGGATATGCGAAGTTTGAAAAATTTGGCTACCTATGCCGAAAACCCCTCGCCTCAATCGATTGTCGTCATTAACCACAAGCATAAAAAGTTTGATTCCCGAACAAAGTTGGCTAAAGCAATAAAGACCAATGGTGTATTGTTCCAGAGTAAGAAATTATACGACAATCAGGTGCAGGGCTGGATTAGTAAGTATTTGTCTGATAAGGGATATACGATCGCACCGGATGCGGCTATGATGACTGCCGAATATTTGGGTACAGATCTCAATAAGATTGCCAATGAAATGGATAAGGTTGTCGTCAATCTTAAAGATCAAAAAACCATATCGGCCGATCTGATTAAAGAAATGGTTGGCATTAGCAAGGATTATAATGTATTTGAGCTTCAGAAGGCAATTGGCACACTGAATACTGAAAAGGTCTTTCGTATAGTGGATTATTTCGCTGCCAATCCCAAATCGAACCCATTGGTGATGGTCTTGTCTAATCTTTATGGCTATTTTTCAAAGGTATACATCGCAGCATACCACGGCAAAAAAAATGACAATGAATTGAAAACATTATTAGGACTGCCCACCCCTTATTTTGTCAAAGAATACCGGCAGGCAGCTCAAAATTTTAGAGGTCAACGGTTGATCAATATTTTTGAAGCGTTGAAACTGGCGGACTTAAGATCGAAAGGGGTCGGTGCTCGAAATATGGAGTCCAAAGCAATTCTGCGCGATTTTATGATCACTGTCTTTTATGGGAAGTAAGCCATTCAGCGTTAACGTTTGTAGCCATAGGCGCAATGTCGGCAGCCACTTTTACAGCAATATCCTCTTTTAATGTGATTTAGTTCTGTAAAGACGAGCATACCTTCTTCCATGTAATAATGGATGTTTTCCGTGGGCTTGTTGGGAGCTTTATGCGCTTTTTCGACCAATTGGTTCAATTCATTCAGGCACGCATTACACAGACAATCGTATTCCGTTTCTTTAAGATAGTCGCGGCAATCAGAGCTTAATTCTACGTTCGAGCAAGTGCATAACTTAATATTATCTGCTTTGCATAAAATCTGTTTGCCGCATCTGGAACACGATTTTGGTCCTGAACTATTCATTGCTGCAAATGTAGTGATATTGGTGTGCCGGGGCAAGTTTTGGATTTATGGTTGTTTACACCCCACTTGTTGTATTGGTTATTTAGATCAATTAATTTTCCGGATGAAGGATATGATCGACCCTTTGCTGTTGGAATCCGTTTTGGTGTAGAGGTTGGAGATATGGGTTTTAATGGTATTGATGGACAAAAACAGTTGGTCAGCGATTTCCTGATTTTTGAGTCCTTTCCAGATAAGTTTTAAGACTTCGTATTCCATAGAAGTGATAGGGGTATGCAAGGCGGCATTTATTTGATTTATGGTGGCGAATGATCGGGATTCTGATAATTTTCGTAACAAAGCAACTTCAATAGCTGGGGCAAGATCTCGCTCTTTGAATGGTTTTACAATGTAGCCGTAAGGGGCGGTTTCTTTTACTCGTTCTATCGTATCACGATCAGCGAATGAGGTGAGAAATACAAAGGGAATATCATACTTCTTTTTGATAATATGGGCAATTTCGATTCCATCTTTATCTCCTTTGATTGAAATATCGAGCAGAGCTATGTCTGGTGATTTGGAGACCAGATAATCCAATGCTTTGGTGCTGGAGTGTGCAATACCGCATACTTGATATCCATCGCCCGAAAGAATGCCTGCTATGTCATGAGCTATTGCCGGCTCATCTTCCACGATTAAAATTTTTGTAGGTGGCATATGATCGTATTTTTCACATATAAAGGTATGTATTTCCTTATGGATTGAGTATATCATTTGACGTTGCCAATTTTAATCAATATAAGATGGTTTGGAGAGGATTTTCTCACCTAAAAGGATGAATTATTCATTCAAATCGAAGGTATTGAAGAATTCCCAAGCGTATTGATCCAAAAGGCTTGTGTACATTGACAAATCCGACCTTGTTTCCTGGGGTCATGCTATTTTTTTCTCAACCCAATCTATAGGATGAATGTGCGATTTGACAAAATAGATCGAGTGAATCTAACGAATGAACTAAAAGCATACCTTTCGGATTATCCAAAATTCAATGCGCACAATGCTTTTGGCAGTAGGTGTTGAGTGAGTTTTTAAACAGCTCTATAGAAAAGAAATAATCTATTACAAAGATTTCCATGAGCAATCCAAATATTACTTTTTAAACCAACGTATAATCATTGATTTCTACTGTGACTTCACTGCCCTCGGCAGTATCAATTTTAATTTCTCCTTCCAGTTTTTCGGCAAAAGACTGAATTAACGTGGCGCCAAGAGATTTGTAAGAGACTGGAAGTTCACCGTCTGGAAGACCTACTCCATTGTCTTTTACGGTAAGAAGTAATTTCTTCCCCGTTTCTTTTAAGCCCAGATGAATGGTGCCATAATCTCTGCCTTTAAACGCATGTTTGAGTGAGTTGCTTATTAACTCGTTGGTAATCAATCCAATAGGTACAACGGTGTCGATGTCCAGAGTAATGTCGTCAATGTCAGTTGTCAGTTTTATATTTTCTTCAATATTGTAAGTGTCGAAAAGGTTTTGCCCTAAATTCTGAAAATATTGCTTCATATCAACACCCTTGAGATTATCGTCACGGTAGAGATTCTGATGAAGAAGAGACATGGATTGTACTCTTGACTTTCCTGCTTTTATGGCATCAAGGGTGTCTTCGTCTTTTATATATCTGGATTGGAGACTTAGTAAAGAAGAGATTACCTGCAGGTTATTTTTTACCCTGTGATGAATCTCCTTTAATAAAGTATTCTTATCGTCAAGCGCTTTGGTAATGATCACATTTTGAGAAGCCAGTTGTTCTTTGTTTTCCTTATTCGTCTGGTACAATTTATAGAACTGAAATACAAGAAAAGACAAAATGGTCAATCCAATTGCTCCCAAGGTCAAGACAATGTTTTTTTGCTTTATTTGAAATTCTGCTTTTTCGTTTTCATAGCTAAGTTGTGAAATTGCTTTCTCCTGTTCAGCTTTTTGATATTTGGCTTCCAGGTTAAGAACCAATTGCGCTTTTTGTTCGTGTTCGATAGAGTCTTTGTACGCAAAAAAAGTATTGAGATGCTTATTGGCTTCATGATAGTTTCCGAAATATTCTGCTACTTTTTTATTGATGCCAGCAAGTCTCTTTTTTAGTTTAAATGAGGCTTCTTCATCGATCAATTTATTTACTAATGACAAAGTGGAACGTACCTTGGCATTATCCTTGGCGTGAATTGCGGATTCGATTTCCAGCTCGTAAAAAGTTAGCTTGGAGTCATCGTACAAGGCTCCCATATCTTCTGTAGACAATTTCGAAAGAAGAGCATTGGCTTTAGCGAAATCACCTATTTTCATGTAAGTCCGAATCATATCTGTTTTTACATTAAAAGCGACGCGTTCCGAATACGTCGCATGAATACGAACTTTTTTACGAGTCGACTCTTCCAGTACCAGATCAAAGTAGTTAAGAGCCTTATCATATTCTCCTCTTCGGAGTGCAAGTTTCCCAAGCGTTCCATGGGCAACGGCTCCCATTTGTTTGTAGCCATTCATTTGACATAATTGGTCCATCTTTTCGGCATATTCCTGTGCTTTTTCATAATTACCTAGATCCTGGAAAATGCTGCATAATACTTTACATGCTCCACTCACAATGTATGCGTGGTCTCCATTTTCGAGAATATTTAGTCCTTTTATATTATAATCGATCGCATCATATATATTTCCAAGATGGTAATGCGCATTAGCCAAGGAGATGTAGTTGATCCCCATCTGAAAGGTATCTTTATTTTCGGCAGCTACTTCTATTCCTTTGAGAAAGTTTTCTTCTGCTTTTTCTAAATTCTCAAGATCATCATACGCATCTCCAATCGCTTTATAAAAACGCGCTTTGAGATTGGGTGATACTTCATATGTAATCAGTAAGGTATCAATAGTAGCAATGGCATCCAACGGTTGATTATTAGATATCAAGATCATAGCCTTGTTACTTTTCATATCTATATAGTCATCGACATTACCGACTCTTTTGGAAAACCTGGCCGCCTTTTCAAAAAACTGTATTTGACCTTTTCTATCTTGGTTCATCATCAAGTAGGTCATTGCCGTATTCATGGCTTCACTAAATTTCTCAGGTGGTAGTGCTTCGTTTCCGTCAAAAAGCACCAATGCCTTATGATAATCCTGTTCGGTTAGTTTTGGAGGTTTGTCAAATGTTTTTTTTGTTACTTTTTCCTCCTGAGCGTATCCTTTTCCCAGCCCGACCAGGATTAGCAAAAAAATGACTAAGTATTTCATAAGTCTATTTTAGATGTTAGCAACAATATACTCCGCTTTGGTATTATTTTATATGGGTAATCGAGGTAACTATTTAATTTGAGACCAACGTTATTCATTTTATTCATACTGTTTCTCACCTAAAAGGACTAATTAGCGTAGTATGCCAGAATTACCAGAAGTAAATACATTCAAAAAATATTTTGATGGGACCTCTTTGAATCAAAAAATACTGGAGGTTTCTGTTGCGGACGATAAGATAATTCGAAATATGGGCGGACCGGAATTTGCAGATCGATTAGCAAATCGCACATTCCTATCCAGTTATCGCAGGGGGAAGTATCTTTTTGCTCATTTGGATGATGGCAACCATGTCCTTTTTCATTTTGGCATGACTGGCGATTTCAAGTATTATTCGGCAGAAGAAGATCGACCCAAGCACGAGCGATTTCATTTTTTATTTGAAGGGGGATCCAAATTGGGGTTTGATTGCCCTCGAAAATTTGCCAGGATCGTCCATTTTGAAAACTTGAACGATTATATTCAATCCATCGGTTTAGGCCCGGATGCTTTGGAAATTAAGGAGGCTGAGTTTTTGCAAAAGATGGAAGGTCGAACCTCAACGATCAAAGGTTTTTTGTTGAATCAAAAATTAGTGGCAGGCGTAGGCAATCTGTATGCCGATGAGATTTGTTATCAGACTCGAGTACATCCGGGATCTCGAGTAAATGCGCTGTCCAAGAAAAAGCGAAAAGTAATTTACCGAACGATGCGTTCTGTTTTATCCGTAGCGGTGGAGCGCACTGCTCATTACAAGGATTATCCCGACGATTGGTTTTGGAATTGGCGGGTGAAAGATGGGGAGTCGAATAAGGGTGAAATTAAAGTGGAGAAGATTGCTGGGCGCACAACGTATTGGGTAAAGGGGTGGCAGCGACTGTACGGATAGATCAAAAGTTGATGTTGATCTAAATTTGAGCAGGAATTTACTTTATAATGAAAATGGTTGTAACAGGCAGTAATTTGAAAAATTCTTGATCGTGTTCAAGATGCTTTTTTGCGGATAAACATAAAAAACGTCGCGGTTTCCAATTATTAATTTGCTTAAAGATTATTTCTTATAGTTTTTCTAAATCTTGTTCCACAATACATAGTTACCATCAATCGACTGGTTAACGATTCGTATTTGATGCAAAATAACACCTAAATACAGCAAAAATTCACTCAATGTCAGATATTAAAAAATTACTATTTATCATTACAATAGTTTCTATGAATCAATTGGCGATTGGTCAAGTAAGCATTAATACAGATGGTTCTGATCCCCACGAAAGCGCAATGTTGGAAATCAAAAGTACAGATAAGGGAGTATTAATTCCAAGAGTAGCAGACGTGACCGCCTTAACTCCGCCGCCCGGTGGATTTGCTGAAGGACTTCTGATTTTTCAAACAGGAGGAACAAAGGGTTTTTATTATTTTGATGGGGCATCTTGGCAGCAAGTTGGCGGCGGTGGAGTAGGAGGAGATAATCTTGGAGATCATATCGCAACAGAGCCACTGCAATTACTGACATTGACCACAGCGGAAAGAGATGCTTTGAGTAATCCGGTGCAGGGAATGTTGATTTTTAATGAAGACACCGGAACTACTGAATATTTTACAGAGCTTCCGCCTGAGACCTATTTGGATATTCCGAATAATGGAAACACTGAAACGGGCTGTACGTCCATCGCTCAATCTTTCATCCCGGCCAATGCTTTTATCAATGAAATTGCAGCAAAGATTGACTTTAATGGAGGAACGGGGGATGTCACTTTTACTATCTATAACGGAGAGGGAATAGGAGGATCTGTTTTATATACCGAGACTTATTCTTTTGCCAGTCTAACACCCCAAAATGGCAACGAATATGACTTTGTGCTAACCACTCCATACCTTCCTACGTGTTGTCCGGCAATTACTTTTGAAATTACACAAGCAGGCAATACAAACATGACTGCTCATATTGATTTTCAAGATATGGTCCCTTTTGATGCCACAGGTGGTGGTGTAACGCCTGATGGTTATGCAAACGGAAAATTTTATAAAGATGGGGTAAATTCAGATTTTACAGATACTTCTGGTTTTCCGATATTTCTTTTTACCAGAAGAGACTTGGATTTTAAAATAACAACGCAAAATAAACAATGGAATCAGTAAGACATTCGTAAAATTTGATTTGCTGTTCAAGGAATTAATTCCTTGAAATTAATTTGATGACCAGTTCTCTGGTCATCTTACGTCCGTTTGCTTACTTTTTTAATATCAGAAAACAAAAATTTGAATTCGCAGCCATTCTTTCATTCGGTACAACCATAAGCCGTATTTCCTTTGATCAATGTTCCTTTAATACTTACTTTTAGGACAGGTGGGCATTACCACTTTTTTAGAAATTGTTGGTTTTGTTTTTTGGGTTCAAAAACCAATTGGAAACTATCGTCAAATCGGATAAGGCCTTCTATTTTTTGACCGTATCGAAGGAATCCTTTTAGATTGGTGGTTTATCCTTTTGTTACCAAACGTCTCAATTGATTTTTACTGACTTTTTTCTCGTAGATTTTAAAAGGAAGTCGAAAGTCGCAACCCGTCTTCCATTGGCTGCAAGCATAAGCTGTCTTACCCTTTAAGAGAATGCCTTGTGCGCATTTTGGGCAAGTCATTTTTGTCAGGTCTTTTTTTACGTTTAAATAAAAAAGTGCTACGGTTGTCATTTGTTACATGCCCGAAAAATCATTTCCTTTCGCATTTTCTATCTTTATCTTTCTTTACAATGCATAGGTTATCAACTTAAAAATAAGCTTGTTTCTCGACACAAGTTTAAATCTAAAACAGCAAAAATTCACTTAATGTCAAATATCAAAGTTCTACTATTGATCATTTTAGTAGTTTCTATTACTCAATTCGCGATTGGACAGGTAGGCATCAATACGGATGGTTCTGATCCTCATGAAAGCGCAATGTTAGATATAAAAAGTACAGATAAAGGGATTTTAATTCCAAGAGTAGAGGATGTGACCGCCCTAATCCCACCGGGGGATGGGTTTGCTGAAGGACTTCTGGTCTTTCAAACTGAAGGTACCAAGGGCTTTTATTACTTTGATGGCGCATCATGGCAACAAGTTGGTGGTAGTGGAGGTGGAAGTGATAATCTCGGGAATCACATCGCGACGCAGCCACTGCAATTGTTGAATTTGACCACAGCGGAAAGGGATGCCATTAGTAATCCAACATCGGGGATGATGATTTATAATTCTGAGACCGGAAGGATTGAATTTTTTCAGGAACTACCAGCCGAAACCTATTTGGATATTCCAAATAATGGAAACACTGAAACGGGTTGTACGTCCATCGCTCAATCTTTCGTCCCAGCCAATGCTTCTATTAATGAAATTGGGGCAAAGATTGACTTTAATGGAGGAACGGGGGATGTCATTCTTACCATCTATGATGGAGAGGGTATAGCAGGGACTGTTTTATATACAGAGACTTATTCTTTTGCCAGTCTAACACCTCAAAATGGAAACGAATATGATTTTGTGCTGACGAACCCATATTTACCAGCTTGTTGTCCCCCAATCACCTTTGAAATTACGCAGGCAGGTAATACAAATATGACTGCCCATATAGATTTTCGAGACATGGTAGCTTACGATGCCACCGGAGGAGGCACACTTCCTGATGGTTATGCAAATGGTAAATTTTATAAAGACGGAGTGAATTCTGATGAAAATGACACTTCTGGTTTGCCAATTATTCTTGTGACAAGAAGAGATTTGGATTTCAAAGTGATAACGCAAAATAAACAATGGACTCAGTAAAAAACAGAATCTTTAAATTTCAAAGATGCATTTGAGAATTTGAAAGTATTGTGAAGATTAATTTTATTGTCATTTTACAACCTTTTAATTTTCATTTGGTATTGTTATGATTAGAGAAAATACTATTGGGATCTGATATAAAAGCTTATCTAAATATTATTTTGGATGGCAATTTTTTAAAGGATATGACCTTTTTTGACATAAAGTGGATTTTATTCAGAATCCCAAACATAATAATTAGCTCCATCATTCAACTCAAACCCCGCTTTTGGATACAATCGATTCCCAATCATATTTGACTTCTCTGTTTCTAAAAACATGCCGCAAGCACCTGAATCTCTAACCAATTCTTTTGCTCGATCAATAAGGAGTAAAGAGATGCCTTCCCCTCGAAATTCAGTATTTACATATAGATCATTGAGCAACCACAATCGTTTCATACGGGTAGATGAGAAAAGTGGATACAATTGCACGAATCCTGAGAGTAGTCCATCTTCCATTTCGCAGACGTAGATTTCGGAATCCTTGTTGTTTAGGCGTTCGGAAATGAATTTTTTAGCGGCTTCTACATCGGATGTTTTGCGATAAAATACTCGATAGCCGTCGAATAGGTGACTTAATTGGTCTAGGTCTGAGGGGTTGGTTGCTCTTATTTTCATGATTTTCTATATATGAGTTGACGATTTAACCACAACGGGCACAAAGGATTCACTAAGGCCTCACAAAGGTTGTAATAAGTCATAAGTTCAATATTCTTTCCCAGAAATAATTTCTAGCACTAAATCTCTGGTAAACGCCTTCCCATTTGCTTTCTTTTTTATATCTGAAAACAAAAATTTGAAATCGCAGCCATTCTTCCATTCGGTGCACCCATACGCCGTTTTCCCTCGGATCAATGTTCCTTTTTTGCATTTTGGACAGGTGGGCATTCCCTCTTTTTTAAAGGCGGTTGGCTTTGCTTTTTTGGGTTCCAGTACCAATTGGAAATTATCATCAAATCGGATGAGGCCTTCCGTTTTTTGGCCGTTTTGCACAAAGCCTTTCAAGTTGGTGGTGTATCCTTTTTCTACTAAACGTTTCAATTGATTTTCACTGACCTTTTTCTCATAGATTTTAAAAGGGATTCTAAAGTCACAACCGGCCTTCCATTGACTACAACCATAAGCGGTCTTACCTTTTAAGAGAATGCCCTTCTTGCATTTGGGACAAGTCAATTCAGTGAGGTCTTTTTTTACAGTTGTTTTTTTCTTCTTTGGATTTTTGGCAGCAGTTTCTGTATTCGAAGCTGCCGAGATAGTTACTCTTCTTTTTTCCATTCTTACCTCGGTCACCAAATCATCCACCATTTTTTTCATGTGATTGATAAAAGCTTTGGGATTGTACGTGCCCGCTTCAATATCTCTGAGGAGCTTTTCCCATTGACCAGTCATCTCCACTGATTTGAGCAGTTTGTTATTGATGGTGTCGATAAGTTGGGCTCCCGTGTCAGTAGGCAAGATGCTTTTTTTACGTCGTTTAATGTACTTCCGTTTGAATAGGGTTTCGATGATGGCGGCGCGCGTGGAAGGTCTTCCGATGCCGTTGGTCTTCATTAATTCTCGAAGCTCCTCATCATCGACGGACTTACCGGCTGTTTCCATAGCTCTTAGCAAAGTCGCTTCTGTATAATACTTCGGGGGCTGAGTTTTCTTTTCTACCAAATTAGGTTCATGCGGACCTTTTTCTCCGGGAGTGAAAGAGGGGAGGATTTTATCTTCTTCGCTTTCCTTATCGTTCTCCTCATCTTCTTTTTTCTTTTTGGATTTTGGATACAATACCTTCCAACCGGGTTCTAAAATCTACTTACCCGTAGCTTTGAATTCTTCCTCTTCAACCTTACCTATGACAGTTGTATTCGCCACTTTACAATGCGGATAGAAGTTGGCAATAAATCGGCGGGCAATCGCGTCATACACATTCCAATGACCGCCGGTAAGCTGTGCTTCTTTTCCGGTAGGTATAATGGCATGGTGGTCCGTTACTTTTTTATCATCAAAGACCCGTTTGGATTTAGGGATTGGTTTGTTCAATACGTGTTGGGTGAATTGAGAATATCCCTTCATGCCCTGCATAATGCCCTTTAATTTTGGATGCTGATCGGTAGGAAGATATGTCGTGTCTACACGCGGATAGGTCACGACCTTCATCTCATACAATTTCTGTACAATCTTCAACGTTTGATCCGCACTGTAGCCAAATCGTTTGTTGCAATGTACTTGCAGACTAGTTAGGTCAAAAAGTTTGGGGGCGTACTCTTTGCCCTCTTTTCGATTTGCGGAAACGATGGTGAACTCTGAATCCTTTATTTTATTAAGAATGGCTTCACCATCTTCTTTTTTGTCAAAACGTCCCTTTACTCGATTGAAAACCGTGTCTCGGTATACGGTCTGCAGTTCCCAGAATGGCGAGGATACAAAATTGGCGATCTCTTTATGTCGTTCTACGATCATCGCCAGGGTAGGCGTTTGCACCCTTCCAATGGATAGGACCTGTTTATACCCACCATATTTGAGTGTATACAATCGGGTTGCATTCATCCCAAGCAGCCAATCACCAATCGCTCGGGCACTTCCCGCATAGTACAATCGATCAAACTCCTTAGCCGGTCTTAATTTTGCAAAACCCTCGCGAATTGCCTCATTGGTCAATGATGAAATCCAAAGGCGCTCTGACGGACCCTTGTATTTTGCTTCATTCATAACCCAGCGCTGAATCAATTCTCCCTCTTGTCCTGCATCCCCGCAATTGATGACCACAGTGGCTTTTTTGAAAAGGCTCTGGATGACTTTAAATTGCTTTTTTACACCCGAGTCCTTTATCAGCCGAGTCTCAAATTTTTCCGGCAGCATGGGCAAGGTGTTCAAATCCCATCGTTTCCAAGCCGGTTTGTATTCATCCGGAGCATAAAGCGAACAAAAATGCCCAAATGTCCAAGTCACTGCGTATCCATTGCCCTCAAAGAATCCATCTTTTCTCGACTTAGCACCAAGAACATTTGCTATTTCTCTGGCGACGGACGGTTTTTCAGCTATGCAGACCTTCATATTTGTTGCGGAATCGCGGAATCGCTAAACTGGAGAATCGCTGTGGTACTGCTTTGAAACAAGCGATTCCGCGATTCTGCGATTTAGCAAATAACTTAGCTCTTTTTTAGAAATTGAAACCATAAATAACCCCTAATTTAGTTCATAGACTTACCAAATTTCTCAAACCAGGCGATGGTATGTGCTACCTTGGTGACCAATTGACTCGGTCTTCGGGCGATGCCATGTGATGCTCCTGGAATCTCAACCAAAACGGTTTCAATCTTTCTTAATTTTAAGGCATGATACAGTTGTTTGGCTTCAGATGGAGGAGTCCTCAGGTCGTTCATTCCTACCATAACCATCGTTGGAGTTTCTACATTGCCCACCAATGAAATAGGCGAAAACTTCCAATAGGTTTCAAAATTCTCCCAGGGCTGGCCAGGGTATCGTGAGTTGGCATAGCCGTAATAATTATCGGCTACTAGGGTTTTACTGATCCAGTTCATAACCGGTTTGGCCACCACTGCAGCTTCAAATCGATTGTTATTACCTATAATCCAGGCAGTCATGATTCCTCCTGCGCTTCCGCCAGTCACATACAGTTGATCCTCATGTGCGATGCCCATTTTGATCAAATGATCCACTCCATCCATTACGTCATTGTAGTCTTGACCAGGGTAATTGTTGTAGAGTAAATTACCAAATTCTTCTCCGTAGCTCGTACTTCCTCTGGGATTAGGGTAAAATACAATGTATCCCTGGGCAGCATACAATTGAATCTCAGCAGAAAACCGATCTCCATAATTCAAAATGGGGCCTCCGTGATTTTCTACCATCATAGGATATTTTTTGTCAGCATCGTATCCCGGAGGATAGACAATCCAACCCTGAATGTTTCTCTGGTCATAAGTTGATTTATACCAGACTTCTTCAACCTTACCCAATTCTCTGTAATCCAGTAAATCACTATTGAGATCGCTAAGTAGGTAGGAAGAATTACTTCCGTATTTATGGATGGCGACTTCGGCCGGATGGTCAGGGGTAGAATGTGTAAAGGCAATAGTCCCGTTGTTAGAAATGCTAAATGAACCCCCGGCATAAGGTCTGCCTAAAGAAGTCCCTCCTAGATTGTCAATAAACTTATTTAGATTTCCACTCGCGTCAATTGTGGCAACTTTGGTGTTCCCTTTATCATCATAAGAAATATAGATGGTGCTGCTATTCTGGTCCCATGCCAATTGCTTAATGCTGCGATCCAGATTGCCAGAAATCAACTTCTTGTTGCTGCCATCAATATTCATGGTATACAGCTGTCGCAATTGATAGGTTTGGACTTTATCTTCATAACTTACAAAAGCGATCATTTGTCCGTCGGGAGAGACTATAGCACTGTAGTCGGGGCCGTTACGATCCGTTAAAGCCTTTATTTCTTTAGAGCGGACATCTACACTATAGATTTCACTATTTCTAAAATCATATTCCCAATCATCCGACCGATTGGCAGAGAAATAAATTTTATTTCCCTTAATGCCCCAGGAAAGCGATGAACGATGTTGATAATCACCGGAAGTGATCTGTCTTGCAGTTCCACCATTAGCGGGTACGACGAAGATATGGGCAAAACCCGGTTCTATATAGCCGCGACCATCCGCTTCATGTTTTAATCGATCAGTGACTCTGGGTTTATCGGCCCATTTGGCCCCTTTCGGTTTTTTGATACCTTTTACGATTACTGGGGGCTTTGTTGCTACCGTCATGGTAAACGCGAGATGTTTGCCATCTGGCGACCAGGTAATATTAGAGGGAGATTTTTCCAATTGGGTGATTCGCGCCAATTGGCCGCCATTCATCCAATAAACATAAATTTCTGAGCCATGTTTCGAACTGCTGGCAAAGGCGATTCGATCTCCGCTTGGAGACCAGGCAGCTTGCGATTCATTTTCTTCTCTGTAGGTCAATTTTTTATTGATTTTTCCATCTGTGCTAATCAACCAGAGATTGCCTACACTTCTATCCGTCATGATATCAAAGCCCATTCTTCTATAAACGACCATTTTACCATTGGGTGAGATCTGTGGGGTGCTGGCATATTCCAATTGAAAAACGTCTTCATATTGAAGGGCTTGTTTTTCAATTTGAGCTTGTACGTTTATAAAGAAAATAAATGCAAAAAAGAGTAATGTGTAACGAGACATACGTTTAATTTTTATCGAAGCCCAATTTAGTGTAATTTCGATTATTTGAAATGTAAAAGCCGGTATGATTTGATGTTCTCTTAAAAAATAGGGCATGTACAAAGACACGTAACCTCATTTTGTACCTTCAGCAATTTTTAGATCAAAAAGAGCGTCTATTTGTGTATCAACCAGATATAAATCATTTTAACCTACGTTTTTAACACTATTTTGAGCCATTTCTTTTAAAAAAAGGATTTCGGAGAAGTACGACGTGCTCCAAGTGTTACAAGATCACAGATCCTATCCATAGCATCCATCGTAAATTCTTTGCGGTCATTGAGACCGTAGTGGTTTATTGTCAACGTCACGTAAAGGAAAAGATCGAATGTCTTAATTTAAGATTAAATCACTACAATACCTAAGGAATCAACCAGCCATTAGAATCCAAAAATTCTAACAAGGGAAGTACATCTTCGATCGTATTGATTTTGATCTTGTTTTCTTTTAGGAACCGTTTGATTTCTTTCTTATGGCCAAATTTTTTGATGAGCTTTTTCCGGTTTAATTTGAACTGAATCAATGCTCTGCCTGCCAAAATAAAATAGTTGCTTTTGGGAATGATCTTCTTGATTTCGGCAGGTTTCCCGGGTTTCTGGATAGTGGTATTGGACTCTTTAGCTATAAACGATTCAAAAACCCGGTAGTTTGATGATTGAGCATGTTGAATGCAATATTTATTTTTCAATTTAGGATGAATATTACTATAAAGCGTGTAGTTAACAGCAGGATCGTTAATCACCTGGATTTTAATGTAGAGATAGGGGGGAAGTCTAATGAAACGGTCGTTTTTATATACTTCAAACTCTCCATCCAATCCATTATAATTACCAATTACGCTATTGTACTCTTTAGCATTACGGTCAAAGATTATGACTTCTTTGTTTTCTTCCCATAGATAGGGAGTCCCTTTATAATCTTTGTACTTATCCGCATCGTACACAATTGAGTTTAACATTTTTATATCGTTCTGCCCGAAAGAGATATTCCATCCAAGAAAAACGATGATTGGTAGAATTTGGAGTTTTAAACGCATCTTATCACTGTACTTTTGCATTGTTATATTGGAATTACGTTTACGCGGCAACTATTTTGTAATTGTCTCGTCTTTATAAAAGTATTGTCTACTAAGAACAAAGTCCAATATAAATAATTTATAAGAAGTGGAAAACAGGCAAAACTTCTTCCATTTCTTGAATTATAGAAGCAAACTTTCTCTTTCAAACTATAGAACCTCTATACATGAAAAAACTTGTACTACTATTAACATTTACGCTAGTTTATTTTTCAATTTCTGCTCAACGATCCATTAATGGAATTCTTCAGGATCAAGAATCGGCTCCTGTAATGTTTTCTAACGTCGTTTTATATTCTGCGGCGGATAGTGCCATGGTGAAAGTCGAATCTTCCAATGAAGATGGAAAATTTTCATTTCAAAATATTGAATCAGGAAACTATTATTTGATCTCAAGCTATGTTGGGTTTAATGATTTTGTTTCTCAAGAAATAGCACTGGCAGATTCTCCGATAGATTTGGGTGTATTGGAAATGATCACCTCATCGGTTCAATTGGAAACGGCAGTTGTGAAAGCAAGAAGAGCATTGGTTGAGGTAAAACCGGACAGAACTGTATTTAATGTTGAGGGAACCATTAATAGTGCGGGTGATAATGCACTGGAATTGCTAAGAAAAGCACCAGGGGTCCTGGTAGATAATAACAACAACATTTCCGTACTAAGCAGAGCCGGAGTTTTGATCTATGTGGACGGGAAGAGATTGCCACTTAGCGGTGATGATTTGACGGCTTATCTCAATAGTTTGCCGGCTGAACAAATAGATCGAATGGATATCATAACCAACCCGGGGGCAAAATATGAAGCGGAAGGTAACGCAGGGATCATCGACATCCGTATGAAGAGAGATAAAAGACATGGTATGAATGGTTCCTTAAGCAGCACCATTAGCCAGGGACAATTGATGCAAGGGAATATCTCTTCGATGGGCAACTATAGAAATAAATTATTAAATAGTTTTGGTACACTTGGTTACAATGGAGGTACTAGGTTCAACAAAATGAACTTTCTTAACAATCAAAACGGACTACAAACCAGAGATGCTAATTACTCTGAAACCGAAACCGATGGTATCAATTATCGTTGGGGAACGGACTTCTTTGTAGGTAAAAATCACACCATTGGATTTTTGGTGTCTGGTCAAAACGTATCAAGTTCGGATATCTCTGACAACAGTACTGAAATATCGCTTTTATCCAATCCGACGAATATTGATAGTGTACTTATCGCAAATAATAGTTCGTCTACCGAGAGAGATCAAAGTACGTTCAATTTGAATTATGCTTTTGACAATAAAAAGTCGTCATTAAATTTTGATTTGGATTATGGCAGATATTTAAATGACAGCCGATATATTCAACCGAATCGATATTTTGACGCTACCCGAACGGAATTTTTATCGGAAGTGTTGACAGAATACGATACACCGGTGGATATCGATATCTATTCTGCGAAATTGGATTATGAATCAGATTTTGCAGGTGGTAAATTGGGACTTGGAACTAAATTCACCAAAGTAGATACGGATAATACATTTCTTTTCTACAATATTGTTGATGAGCAAAGAGTGCTGGACGAGCGTACTTCCAATGAGTTTTTCTATGATGAAAACGTTTATGCTGGATATGCTAATTATCGAGGACAGTTAAATGAAAAGTTGAATTTCTCTGCCGGACTCCGGGTGGAAGTTACGGATGCGGTGGGAGATCTCGTGGCATTTTTACCTGAATTGCAAGAAGATCCGGTTGATTTGGAATATACCAATTTCTTCCCTTCAGCTGGTTTAACGTATAACTTGGCTTACAATAAGACGTTGTCGCTTAATTATGGTCGAAGAATTAACAGACCGGATTATAATGTATTGAATCCTTTTACGGTGCAATTGAATGAATTGTCCTTCCAAAAAGGAAATGAAAAGCTGAATCCTGAGATCGTCAATAATATTGAACTTGGATATACTTACAATTTCAGATATAACTTCAAATTGAGTTATTCGAGAACAACGGATCAGATTACACGCTTGATTGCACCGGACGATGAAGATCCAAGAGCCGGATTCATTACATGGGCCAACCTGGCTGATCAAACTATTTATGGATTGAATATTTCTGCTCCTTTTGGAGTGAATGATTGGTGGAATGTTTATATGAATGTAAGTGCCAGTTATCTGGACAATCAGGCGGATTATGGAGATGGTGCTATTGTTGATGTGCAGGCATTCACCTATAATACGTATCAACAGCATACCTTTACACTTCCTGGAGGATTTACTGGAGAGATTTCGGGTTGGTTTTCTGGTCCGGGTGTATGGGGAGGTGTATTTGAATACGATGCCAGCTACTCTTTGAATTTTGGGCTGCAAAAGAAATTTTTCAACGACGCAATGAATGTAAAACTTGCAGCCAATGATGTTACATATCAAACTGGATGGAGTGGATTCTCAGAGTTTGATGGATTGTTGGGCTTTGGAAATGGAAATTGGGATAGTCGAAGAGTAGCGTTAAGTATGAGCTATAATTTTGGGAACTCTAATGTAAAATCGAGAAGACGTTCGACGGGTATTGAGAATGAGTCTAAACGGGTGAATTAGTAGAAATATCGGAGGATTTTACCGTATCGATTGAATTGTGAAATCGGTGGAATTATAGAATCATATGAACTTTGTGAATTCCTAGTGCGCCTTGTGGTTAAATTGTGTGCCTCACGCTTAAATTACACCATTTCTTCTTGTAAATCTACTTGAGAATTTTGTTCTGATACATGATGAGGAGGGTTCTCGATGTGGTGTCGATGTCCATAAATGTTAGCGGCAATGGCGCCGAATACTGGAACTACAAGTGGGCCGATGAAGGGTATCAACAATCCGACACTGGCTACGAGGCCTAAGGTAGTGGCCGCTCCACTTTGATGGCGTATGCAGATGTCACTTTCTTTTACATTGAGTTTTTGTTGTTCGTTGTAGTTGTCAAAGAAAGCAAGCCCGATGAAGTAGGCATGTACTATAAACATTAAAAAAGGTATGAGTGCGTCATATCCCAGAATACCTAATACGACCCACAATATAGCTTGAACGATGATGCTTTGAATGGCACTACGGATCATTACCTTTATCATCCTGACTTCTGCATTGACAAACATGCCAAAGGTGGTTTCGTATTTTTCATTATTTAGCACCTCCAATGTTTTAACGGAGAAATGAAAAATGACGATTTCGAGGAGAATTAAAAAGAGAAATTTGGACCCCCCGAGCAGGGCTGAGGCCTTATTGATTGCTTTACCGGTGGCTCCTTCTGAAGTTGAGAACGATGCCTGAGTATTAAATAAGAAATCAATTATATTTGAAAAAATCGTGTAGGTGAATAAAGAAGATACAACAAGTGTGATCAATAAAATCCACTTGTGCTCGAATATGCCGCGCCACAATTTATGTTTTACAAAAAATGAATAGGATTCACGTATTACCTTTAAGCAACGGAGACTTTGAGGAATAAACTGAGTCAGATTAAATTGTTCGAGCATACTCTAAGGGAAGCATCTTATGCAATTTTTTAAAGAAATTGAATTGTCAAAATATTTAGGCTATCTGTTCCTGAGAGGTCCGACTTTACTTTTTTGTAACCATTAAGTTTATTGAGGGTATGGAAAAGGTGATTATGTCCGACCCAAATGTTTTATTGGCTTGAGCTACTTAACTCTGTTCTTTAGAGATTGTTTCAGTGATCAATGAATGAGAAGGATGGTATTAATTTTGTCATCATTTTTGGACAAAAATGCCGCCAAAATTGCGGTTTGATTAGTTCCTAGCCCTGGATCACGATCCAGGGCTAGGAATGTGGAAGCCCTGCAGGCTTCTTGCATGGAGAGATTATCTCATTGGTTATTACATTGGGAATGAAAAGGTGTATCGGCG
>JBCCVV010000120.1:0-19613 GCA_039194925.1 Bacteroidota bacterium | reverse complement strand
TGTAAATGATCCTGAAGCAGACTTTACGCATCCATCTCTAAGAGATTTTTCCATATATTTAGACAATTAACCATACATAACTTAATGAGGAACATTATATTAGCTACCATTCTTAGCATTTTTACTTTCGCACAAGGAAAGGCTCAAGATAATACCCAAGGCCATTTTTTAGTCGAATTCGATAAATTTTCGCCACCCATCCAAGATTTGATACGATCATTTGAGGGCCAACCGGCTGAACAGTTTTTAGCCAATGATGTATCTGGAACAGAACACTACCTTGGTGATTATACAGGAAAAAAAGTCATTCTTTGGTTTTGGTCCATAAATAATTCCAAGGCGCTCAAACAGATTAACACTATGACCCTTCTACAAGAGAAAATGCAAAAAGATGTAAAGATTATTTCTTTTGCAAGCGAACTCAAATCAGCTGTAAAGGAATATATGCGCAAAAACCCTATGGAAATAGTAGTGATACCAAACGGAGAAGTATTTGGTCAAATGGCCTACGGCGCTGAAATGGGTAATCCAAGAATGTTTATCATCGATAAATCTGGCATTATAAAGGCAGCCATTCCAGAACAAGCATTTGAAGATAATGACAATCTCTTCATTTCCCTGGAATCAATCCTCAATGGAATGTAACTTCCTAGTTTCTAAAATCCCATTCGCCATAAAACCTAAGCAAATGACTCAAAAAAAATCTCGTCAACTCTTTTCTTCCGGTGCAGAATGGGAGGATATAGCAGGATACTCAAGAGCTATTCGTATTGGAGATCGGATAGAAGTCGCAGGCACCACAGCAATGCAAAATGGCAAACTCGTTGGTAAAGGAAATCTCTATCTACAAACCAAAACCATTCTGGAAATTATTCAAGAAGCCATCGAAGGTCTTGGGGGAAAAATTGAACACACCACAAGAACACGCATGTTTGTCACAGATATAAGTCTATGGGAAGAAGCTGCCCGAGCGCACGGTGAAGTATTTTCATCCATAAAACCGGCCAGTACAATGGTTGAAGTCTCAGCTTTGATCAATCCTGATATGCTTATCGAAATTGAAGCCACTGCAATCGTAGAATAAATCCTTTTTTCAAAACATAAAAGTGTACCTGGCTTTACCTGTACCGCCAGGGGGTACCGTCTTCCATTCTCCTGAATTTTGCAAAATCGAAATCGCAAAAGATCCGCATTCCGGACATCCTGTAAAAATATGGTGAAAATTGGTAAGCCTCCCATTCTCATCGATACTGAATTCAATCGTAACTTCTTGAGGTACTTTTTGACGAAGTCCTCTTTGATCAATTCTTTCTTTGGCGTATTCGTCAAAAATCTTTTTTCCAATGACGGGTACGGCCTCAAAGTAAGCGATAGATGGTGAGGTCTTTTCCTTTTTAGAGGGTCGAGTTGTTGAAGCTGAGTCTGTTACATTAAGAACTTCTTCCCCCTTATTTTTTTGTCTCAAAACCTCTTTATTCAACATATCGGAGGCCTCAGTTATTTCTTCTTCGGCCATATTTCCCTTGTCCAATTCTATCCTTGCGTTTGTGGGCACCTCAACTGCAATGGAAAAGTTTTCTACATCTTCTTTGTTTTCCGAATCAGGTGCTCCATCCTCTTCAGCAGAATCTTCTCTTTTGGCTACAGCAGGAGTAGAACGCTCCCGTTGATTTGGGGCTTCAGCAATTTCTGTTGAATTAGGAACCTCTTTCTCAGGAAGACGTATTGGTTTAGTCTCTTCTTCTATGAGTTCCTCCAGCTGTGTCTCAATTTCAGTGGAGCTTGAATTACCCACTTCAGATTTTGCATTGGATACGGTGGAAGAAAGATCAGATTTGCTTGGCATTGTACCTTCGTTACTTTCTATTTCTGACAATTGCTCTTTTTCTTCTGACTCCAATACCATCGCGATCGCATTGTCATTATCTTCTGGAGTACTCGTATATGTCTTCAGATTAAATACAACGGCGACTAAAATTACTAGTGAGGCTGCAACTGCAATTCTGGGAAGTGATACTATTGAGGCAAAGGGTCGACGCGATTCAACATCCTCTTCATTCTTTTCATAAAGAGTAAATCCTTCAAGCGCATCAAATAGGAAAGGATCATCTAGCGCCTGCTTCTCCAGTTTATATCGCTCTCCATCCGTGATGGATCCGTTTCTCAATTTATCCAACAACTCATTCCAATATGTCTGTGTATACTCAGCCATTACTTAACCATTTTACTTTCAAGGCAATTTTTCAAATTTCTTCGTCCATTCTGTATAAAGGATCTCACCTTATCCCAAGACAGCCCCATCTTAATTGCAATGTTTTTGTACGTTACTTTTTGATAATAAAATAAGTCAATAGTCATTCGCTGCTTTTCCGGCAATGCTTCAATACACTTTTCCAATACGTTAATCAAGTCTTCATCCACTACATTATCAGGATGAAAAATCGTCTCGGAATACATATGCTCAGCCGTACTTATTTTTTCTCGATGTCTATTTCTTTTGCGTAAAACCTCAATACAATAATTCCTCGTTACGGTATACAACCAAGATTTAAAATTGGTCACCTCATGCGTTTTCAATTTCTTATCGACTAATTCGAATAGCTCACTTACCGCATCATCCGCATCCGCTCGATTCTTAAAATATTTGAGGCAAGAACCGAAGACAAGATTTTTGTAACGAGAATACAATTCAGAAATACCCGGATTTCCAAGCTTATGCTCGGCGATCAACGCTTCATCTGTTTGTTCATTTAATTGTATTACCCGGGTCATTGATTTAATCCACTCGTTATAATTTCCTAAATCTAAGGAATATTTTAACGCAAAATAATGAATTCCTTATATAGCTGACTTGATCCCCCGGACAGCTCGGTTACTTTAACTTCTTCTACACGAGAAGCTGGTGACCCCTCATGGCACCATTGAATAAATTGATCTACGCATTCATCCTGTCCACAAACAAATGTCTCTACACTACCATCTGGTTGATTTTCAGTGGTACCTACCAAGTCCAACCTATCCGCATTCAACTTCGAATAATACCGAAATGCAACTCCCTGAACTCGTCCCGTAATTTGAATTTTACAATATTTAAACACGATTGATTAATCTTATATCAATTAAGAGTTATATCAAATAAGCCTATATGACAAGGTAAAGATATCCAACTGTTCTTTATCGTTTATAAAGTTTCATCATTTCGCCGTGCCCCATTTTTTATTGGGCTTCGTTTTACAAATTAGTATATCTCAATCAATCACTTCTCCAAAACTCCAAAACTATGCAACTCAACAACTCTGCAACTCAACTACTCTGCAACTCTGCAACTCAACAACTCAACAACTCTGCAACTCAACAATTCTATAACTCTGCCACTCAACAACTCTATAACTCTGCAACTCAACAACTCTGCAACTCAACAATTCTACAACTCCATAACTCTGCCACCAATTACCCTAAAATCCCAATCTCTCCTTCTGCAATATGAATCGTTCGCAACTCTTCCGTCCTGCTTGCTCCATCATCACTTCCATTTTCCAATCTCAAAACACCTCTTGGACAGACTGCAGCACATACCCCGCAACCTACACAACTGGATCGTACAATATTTTGGCCACGTTGGGCATAGGATCGCACATCTATTCCCATTTCACAGTACGTCGAACAATTGCCACAAGAAATGCACTGACCACCATTGATCGTAATTCGAAATTTGGACTTGAATCGCTGGACCAATCCCAGATACGCGGCTAAAGGGCAACCAAACCTGCACCAGACGCGATTACCCATCAATGGATAAAATCCAGTACCAACGACTCCGGCAAAGGCCGAACCAATCAAGAATCCATACCAAGCTTTGACATTTTCAACATTGAATATCAAAATCTGAGAAGCATTCGAAAAATAAGAATACAATACCATTGCAGTCATCACTATTGAAAAAACCAATACTCCATGAATAATGTATCGTTCATATTTCCATGCTCTCAAACTTTTATCCGACAACTGCCGATAAGGGTCACCCATCGTTTCCGCCAATCCTCCACATCCACATACCCAGCTGCAATACCATCGTTTTCCAAAAAAGTAAGTGAATAATGGCACACCAATTACAAATAACAATATCCCCCACACCAGCATGAATGTCCCGAGGTGACCACCGCTGATCAGATTATCAATATTATAAGAATAGAAAAAGTCATAATCCAGAGGCCACATATTTTTGAAATCGAACCATGGCTGATTCATTCGCACCAGAATCTCTGGAATTAAAAAAGCGAACGCTGTCTGAAAAAACATCACCGAAAATGTCCTTATTTTTTGATAGTTATTATGTTGGTATTTGGATAGCATTCGAATGCCCATAACAATGACAATGACTGTATACATCAAACCGTACAAAAACCAATTGCTCGCTTCTCCGCCACTGAGACTTTTACTTATCGGATTTACCATGGTTATCCAATTGTTGATATAAGCAGGAAACCAATACAGCAGCACATAAAAAGCGATCAAATAGACTCCTGCAATTACTCCCAACCACCCTGTATGGATTGGAGAAGCACTTCTTTGAGGATTATTATCTCTTGAATTTTCTCTGTAAAAAACCAAATAATAAATCAGAGCGATGGTAACTAATGTAATGAGTGGCCAAAACAAATTTTGATACTTAAAGAATCCAAAAACCAGCATGGCCAGGATTGTACCACCAAGAAATAATGAACGAATATTCAACTTTAATCCTCGGGTAAGACTATCATGATATATACCATTATGTTTAATCCCTGGATGTTCTGAAAACTTCGGAAAAATAAACAACAATCCTCCCAAAATTGCCAATCCAAATGTGAGTCCAAACCACAACCACGGATTTTTTTGAATTGGACCTTGAGCAGAAGATTTTACTGCGGCATTTGTATAGCCTGAAAGCTCCCAGTCACCAATTTTCACATCCCACTCTCCCATATCTTCGGGAATGTATTCTTTTATCTGTCTTTCCTGTGCCTTTTTGAGTACCTTCGAAAAGGAAGAAATGAATTGAATATTACCAAGTTCTTTATCCAGCAAACCTTCTTCTTTTGCGGCTTTGAGAATAGCTAATTTGTGCATTTCCGTTTTGCCAGGAATATTTTCCTCCGTCAGTTTGTGACTACCTATTCCGAGCATGGCTGTAAATATGAGTAGAGCCAGGATAAACATCAATAATCCTAGGTTTTGAATAATCTTCATTGAGCTAAAATTTAAACTGCCTGTTTGTTAGTTAATCATTGAGTTA
Source organism: Bacteroidota bacterium (assembly GCA_039194925.1). Lineage (GTDB taxonomy): Bacteria > Bacteroidota > Bacteroidia > Chitinophagales > Saprospiraceae > CAJXUU01. Next base: position 14,338 of record JBCCVV010000120.1, on the reverse strand, counting down.
GAAAGGAAAGGACTCGATTCAGTCCTCTTCTCTGTTTTAATTTTAGATTTTTTCCAGTTTGCATATTATATAGTTTCACAATATCCTGTTCATACTGTTTGTAGAATTCCGGATCAAAATTGGCCATCCCCAGATTTTGTAAAACTTCTTCAATGTGTGCCTGATCCCTAATCCATTTTTCGCATACTTCATGTCGATAGCGAATGCCAAAAAGGTTGAAACCCTTTATGGTACCAGAGGCAGTATCATAATTAATACGTACGCTTTTTTCGCTATCCTCATGCATCCAGAATAAACTAGTGGTATGCTCATCATGGTGTGCAGGCATATCGCCATAAACCTGATACTCGATGTCAATAAATTTAGCACTATTAAACCAAATTCCCGGGTCATAGTCTACACCTTTGTTACAAATACCATACGCCACGGTCTCCCCCATCATCCTACCAGTATACCATATAGCCTCTATATTTCGTCTTCCTGGTTTTGGAGTTCGCAATTGTGCACAATCACCAATGGCATATACGTTGGGGATATTCGTTTCCAACCGATCGTTCACCATTATGCCCCGTTGCACTTCCAGATCTGTCTCTTTTAACCAACCAATATTTGGACTTACCCCGGCAGTAAGGCCTACATACCCACATGGAATCTCTTCCCCGGTTTCTTTCACTACTACCGCACAGGCCCTTCCAGTGCCATCATCTTTTATTTCACCAAGATTAACCCCCAACTTCAAATCAATATCATTTTTTAAAATATGCTTGCTGACCATTTCCGACTCCTCTGGTGGAAGCACGTTATTCCAATAGTTTGATTCACGCACAAGCATTGTCACCGGGATATGCCTGGAATGAAACATCTCGGCCATTTCAATCCCGATTAGACCTCCTCCACATATCACAGCTCTTTTCAATCCCTTAGAATATGCTTCCATGTTTTCCAGGTCTTGTAAATGATAGAGTCCGCCTACTCCATCGAGGTCTTGACCGGGCCAACCAAACTTATTTGATTTAGAGCCCAATGCCAATATGAGATTATCATACGTTATTGAATTTCCAGATCTGAGCTGTAGAGATTTCAATTTAAAATCAACTCCTGTGACATGATCCATTACCAAATCAATTCGATTTTTTTTCCAAAACCAATCTTCATAAGGTTGAGTATCCTCCATGCGCATATGCCCCATATAAATATACATTAGTGCAGTACGACTAAAAAAGTACTTTGATTCTGAAGAAATCATAGTGATTTTTTGATCACTCAATTTTCGAATCCACCTTGCAGCTGTAGTACCAGCTATTCCATTACCAATGATTACGGTATGAGCCATAGTAAAGCAGGGTTTTCGTTTTTAATAAATATGTACGATAATACTAAGAATAAATCTTCAATTTTTGTGCAATAGGGTCAATGGAATATTTGACCAACCTGTTTCGCAGACTAATCAAAGAATACTAGGCAAAATCGCCAAAACCTAAAATTTTGTTTTGCCTACCATCTCTTATTGTCTTCAACTACAAATAATGTTTGTCCATCAACAACCCTTTTGATAATCCAATAATTATTTTGTAGTTGAAACAAATCATTAAATTTTATTACAATAGTCTCGAAGGAGACTATTTCCTGAAGCGTGGTACTGTCGGTGAGCCAAATTTTTATATTTTCGCAAGGTCGAGTAACAATAATCAAACTTTAAATAACTAATCAAATTCTTTCTGATGAAAAAAATTTTACTTTTAGCTTTTACGATACTCAGCATAAGTAGTGCATTTGCACAATCGCAAAGAACTATTTTTGTTGAAGAATTTACACAGGCCTCTTGTCCCCCATGTGAGGTTTCTACACCTATATTGAATGCAACTCTTGAAGCGAATGCTGACAAACTTGTACAATTGAGATATCAAACTTCATGGCCTGGTGTTGATCCAATGAACGAAGACAATCCGGTTGAAGTACGGGCAAGAGTTGACTATTATGAAGTAAATGGAGTACCATCTGCGTTTGTAGACGGCGCATCACCTGTTGGAGTAGATTTGCCTGAGTTGGTTACACAGTCTACCCTTGATAATGCATACGCTCAAGAAGCACCGGTAGTTATGACCGTAGAGCATACATTATCTGATAATTTAAACTCAGTTGAGATTACCGTAACTGTAACCAATGAAGGAGATGCACCTTACAATGTTGCCACCAACAGATTAAGAGTAGCTCTTGTAGAGGAAAAAATTACATGGGATACACCTCCGGGTTCTACCTCCATTACTGTATTTGACGCCGTGATGAAAGCGTTTGTAACCGGAACTGAAGGAATGATGCTTCCTGAGATCGCTGCTGGAGAAACCTGGACAAATACTTGGAATGTATCCACTAGTTTTGTTCCTGTTTACAACTACAGAGAAATGGCGGTTGTGGCTTTCATTCAGAATGATGCAAACCGTTCTGTCCAACAAGCTGCTCACTCCAAACCACAAGAGTTAACTGGTGATTATAAAGATGCAGAGATAATTAGTACTACAAATTTAGAAGGTGATTACTGCAACTATTCATTTGTAGGAACAGCACAAGTAACTAATGTAGAAAGTTCTGATGACATCGCTGGATTTGCTGTTGATATGTTTGTGAATGGAGTATTGTCTCAAACCTTAATGGTAGAAGAAAGCTTAGCAGCAGGAGAAACTATGGATCTTACTTTTGATGAATCTACGCTAAATGCTGGACCTAATTTTGTAGGATACGTTGTGCGTCTTAACGAAGGTGATTTATCCACTAAGAACAACATCACACCGACCACATTTATTGGTAAGGCTACGGGTAATATCGCAGAATCAATAGATATAACATACGAAGATGAAGCAATTGATCCATTTACTCCGGTTGCAGGAACTATAATAAAAGCTCCCGGTAATCTGCTCTATTTCACAGTTATAAACTCCGCTGTCTTTGGGCTAGGAAATTCAATCGGAGCCTATGGAGAATCTGAAAATTTATTGAGTGTTGATCTTTGGACCTGGAATCCTGGACCTACAGTAGATGCTGAAGGATTCATGGTTATTGATGACCAATATGTCGTACCAGAAGATGCAGTTGAATTAACTTTTGATTATGCCTATACATCATATGGAGGCTCAAATGACAGATTAATTGTTGAAGTTTCAGATAATTGCGGAATTACATTTACTGAAGTTTTCAATCAGGCAGGTGCTCAGTTAAGAACAGCTCCTGAAGTAAATGGCAATACTAGATTTATTCCTAATGCTAATCAATGGAGAACTGTAGAAGCAGATTTAAGTGATTTTGCAGGAGAAACAATTATGGTCAGATTTAGAGTAATCTCAGCTTGGGGAGATATGTTGTACTTTGACAATATCGCTTTAAGAGTAATTACAGACGTAAATGAACTGGAAGCCAACGAGTCTTTAAGAGTTTACCCAAATCCTGCTAGCGCATACGTAAATGTAGAATTAACTACACCGAATGCCTCAAAAGTTAATTTGAGAGTTATCGACATGTTAGGCAGAACAATCAAGTCTGAAAACCTTGGTACTGTAAGTGGTATGATTAATCATACATTGGATGTTTCTTCCATTACAAACGGTTCTTATTTATTGTTGATGAATGTTGATGGAAGAGATGTTGTAAAGAGATTAAGCATCGCCAACTAAACAAAGTAGAAATGAAAGAACTCTAAATATATGTTGGAGTTAGAATGAATACAATGACCCGTTCGAAATGCGTTCGAGCGGGTTTTTTTATTTGTTGTTGCCCTGTTTTAAACGCTCAATCCAACTTTTATAAACCAATTTGCTATTTCACAATTTATATTCTGAAATGATTAAAGAATATACGTTAAAATAATTTGTAAATACTTGATTTTCAAATCGAAGCCCTTATAAAATTCAAAACCATAGCTTTCGAGGTAGCCATGGCACTGGAAAAAAAAGCTAAAAAGTTGTGAATCAAAGACTTTAAAAGAAATTTTCAATATATTTTAAAATGACTTCTCTATTAAAAAAACAGCCTTGCTACACAATTTTCTTGTGAAAATAGCTTTCTTTTAGAAGTGAATATCAATTACTGAATCTATGAAAAATATCCTGCTTAATTTATTTACACTAATGCTAGTATCCTTTGGCACCTTTGCTCAAGTTGAGATAACCTCAGGATCAATAATCTTAGAAACATTAGGAACAGATCAATTATTTATCGAGATAAATATTACAAACAATTCCAGTACCTCAACTGAAATTTATTGGAATTATGAACCCTCAGAAAATTATCCCGAAAATTGGAAAACACAGATTTGTGATTTGAATTTATGCTATGATTGGGACGATCTGGAATCATCGGCAAATTTTCCCAATGTAATTGATGCAGGTCAAAAGGTAACATTCACGTTAAAAATCAAAAATAGAATAGACGAGACATTGCCCGTTGTAGGAAGCTCCTTTGGTATATTCAACTTATTTGACGATCCGCATAAAAAAAATAGAATAGCGACTACGCTATGACCAAAAATCTTTACTATTTATTGAATATTTCAGTCGATCTCGATTCTCTACGCAAATACAACAACCGAATTATCCTAATTTAAAAATAACGCTTCCATGGCTGCAGCCATTCTTGACTACCAGTAAAGCACTCTAAAAAGCATATCAAAACAACACATAAATTTCTGATAACCAGACAGATACTTTTCGTCGATTGGCAATACAAGCTTTCATGAAATTCAAAGCCATCGCTTTTGAAAATGTCATAGCTTTGGAGATAAAAAAATTGATGAGTTGCTCTCAAATGAGTCGCAAGGATATTAAAATTAGAAGTTTTCGTTAGCATGAATCTAGTGGACCTTTCGGAGTACATTTTGATCACTTTTTCGCTTTCGATTCCCCCTTATTTTACGCTAAGTTCAACTTCGACAGATCTTTTTGTAATATTTGCGACTTTCATTAACATTTATTTATCAAAAAATAAGGCTTTAAACACAATTTTCTCGTTAGAATGCCTTACTTTTATTTACTAATATCATTTATAGTAGCTATGAAGAAAATTTTACTTAATATTTTCACGTTGTTGTTAGTTTCAACTGGGGTTTTCGCTCAGATTGAATTCTCAACAGGTTCGATTATTTTAGAAGCCGAAGGAGTGGATCAAATCTTTATTGATATCAGAATTGTCAATAATGGTGCTGAAGCAACTGAAATTTACTGGAATTACGAGCCATCAGAAAATTATCCAGATAATTGGAAAACTCAGATTTGTGATTTGAATTTTTGTTACGATTGGGATAATCTTGAATCGCTGACTAATTTTCCAAATATGATTGACGCGGGTCAGGAAGTCACCTTCACATTAAAAATCAAAAATAACATAGACGAATCTTTACCAGTATTTGGAAGTTCTTGTGGGGTTATGAGATTATTTAATGATTCTGAAAAGTTAAATGAAGTTGCCGCTACTTTGTGTTCAACATCTCTTAATGATCTTTCTTCAGAAGAGCTTATGCTTTATCCAAACCCTACAACGGAAATGTTCCAAATCAAAAATGATGCTTCCGTGGCCTCAGTCCGAGTTTATAATATTGTGGGAAGATTGGTCAAAACGATTGGTCATACTGCCGGAATGGCACACGACGTTACGGATTTGAGAACTGGAATGTATCTCGTTAGATTAGAAAATAAGAACGGCGATGTTCTTAAATCAATGAGATTAAGCAAACGATAAATAACAATAAATAAAACAATCATAGCTAAAAAAAATAAGGCTTTGCGATTTTCGCAAAGCCTTATTTTTTTAGCTATTAACTATTGTCTACATTTTATTTCTCACGTAATCCATAAATTCGTTTCGTAACTCCTGCTCTTCAAATTTCCCACTGTACTCTAACGTCACCGTACTGGAAAATGGATCCTGAATTCCGCGACTGGACACACAATGGTGTTTAGCTTCCATTGCAACGATAACATCATCCGTATCAAGCACCTCTTTCAATTCCTCAACAATCTGACGGGTAAGCCGCTCTTGTACCTGAGGTCTTCTCGAGTAATAATCTACAATTCTATTAATCTTAGATAATCCTATCACCTTACCTCTGGAAATATATGCCACATGAGCGGTTCCAGTAATAGGTAAGAAATGATGTTCACATGTAGACTCTACTTTGATATTTTTTTCAATCAGCATCTTGCCATATTGATATCTATTGTCAAAAAGTGAAATAGAAGGTTTATTCATCTTGTTGAGTCCCTTGAATATCTCTTTGATGTACATTTTCGCTACTCTCCGGGGAGTTCCTGCAAGGCTATCATCCGTTAAGTCCAACCCAATCGTCTCCATTATCTTTTCGAAGTGTTCCGCAATGATTTCAATCTTTTCATTATCACTCTTGTCAAATGCATCATCACGCATTGGCGTATCAATAGAAGTCATTATATGTTGATCTCCCATTTCATCAATCATTTCCAGAAATTCGGTATTTGCTCTTTTTAACATGTTTCTTTTTTTTAAACTACTTGATATCAAGCACGAGATATACAACCACACCAATTATGTTTTGTTCAACCAAAAGTTAAACAAAATATATAGGTAAAAAAATAACTCAGGAGTTGTATTGGGTTTATTCTTTGTTTCTTATCTCGTTCCACGTTTTGAATAACACTTGTTGATCAGGTTTAGTTTCGGGCTGTTCTCTTAATGGTTCAACAATTTTTGCATGATGATGCATATCGTAGGGTAAGCTTTGATACAATTGTGTTCCCTTTGTCTTCCAAGCAATCATTTCATCCGAAACTGTCTTAATTATTTTAGCTGGGTTACCAACTACAAGACTACGATTCGGAATTTTAGAATCTGCCTTCAAAAAAGCCATTGCACCCACAATGGATTCGTCTCCCAACTCAACCCTATCCATAATCACACTATTCATACCCACCATGCAATTAAACCCTATATGAGCGCCGTGAATGACAGCTCCATGACCAATATGAGAAGCGGCTTCCAGAATGACAGTAGTCCCAGGAAACATATGTATGGTACAGTTTTCCTGAATATTCGATCCTTCTTTAATTATAATTTCACCCCAGTCTCCACGAATTGCGGCTCCCGGACCTATATAGACATCTTTTCCAATGGTTACATTACCAATCACCATTGCCTGGGGATGGACGTACGCTGATTTATGTATGACAGGGATAAAACCTTTGAACTCAAATATCATAGCGATATCATTTTTAGTTAGAGCATTTCGTTTTAATCAAAGCATTCTTAGCCGTTCCACAATCTCGAATGCTGCTGGACAAACAATGGTATTTTTAGCATTCATTTTTGCTCTGCGGTGAAAATCTTCTTGATCAGTATGTGGATATTCTCGACATGCTTTTGGACGTACTTCGTAAATCTGACATGTATTGTCTGAGTTGAGGAAGGTGCAAGGAACACATTGAATCACCATTCCCCCTCCGATATCCTCAAGCAAGTACTTTCTAATAAAACTCTTCGGAGGTATTCCCAAAAACTTGGCTATACGTTTGATATCTGATCTTTCTACGATTGCCGGAGTAGTCTTACAGCAATTTGCGCATTTAAGACAGTCGGCCTTTTCGAACACTTCTTTATGTACAGCACTGGACGCCTCATCCCATTCCGATTTCCCCCGAATACTGGTTAAGAATGAAAGATTTAAATCGTAATTTTTTTGCGACTTCTCTTTCCAACCCTTAACTATATCTTCCAAGTGAACTATTTTGATTTGGATTGCCCTAGAATCATTTGTGACAAAGGCGATCTATTTTATTTTAAACGCTCTTTTTATCTTATTCACATAGTCCAGTTTTTCCCAGGTAAACGTCTCAACACTTACGGTTTTTGTATTGCCTGAACCATCTTTGAAAGAGAATTTCTTTTTTTCTGATTCTCTACCCATATGCCCGTAAGCTGCCGTATCTGAATATATTGGATTTCTTAACTTCAACCTTTTCTCAATTGCATAAGGTCGCATATCAAAGATCTCATAAACCTTATCCGCAATTTGTCCATCCGATAGATCAACTTTAGCAGTACCGTATGTATTCACATAAATGTTGGTTGGTTTAGCTACACCAATAGCATATGAAACTTGAACCAGAACTTCATCACACACTTCGGATGCCACGAGATTTTTTGCAATATGACGTGTAGCATAAGCAGCTGATCGATCCACTTTACTCGGATCTTTTCCAGAAAATGCGCCACCCCCATGTGCACCTTTACCCCCATAGGTATCGACTATAATTTTTCGTCCAGTGAGCCCCGTATCGCCATGTGGACCACCAATAACAAATTTACCCGTTGGATTCACATGATAAGTAATCTTATTGGTAAAAAGCTTTTTGAGTGGGGCTTTCAAATGTTTTTTCACTCGTGGAATAACAATATTTATTACATCTTCTTTGATCTTCTTCAGCATCTTCCTATCAGTATCAAAGTCGTCGTGCTGAGTTGATACCACAATACTGTCTATACGTTGTGGTTTGTTATCATCGGAATACTCAATCGTAACCTGAGATTTCGAATCTGGACGCAGGTATTTCATTTTTTTACCCTCTTTTCGAATATCTGCTAACACAAGAAGAATTTTGTGTGATAAATCAAGTGCCAATGGCATATAATTCTCTGTCTCATTTGTCGCATATCCAAACATCATACCTTGATCACCAGCACCTTGATCTTCCTTATTTTTTCGTTCCACACCTTGATTGATGTCTGGTGATTGTTCGTGGATTGCAGACAAGACTCCACAACTATTTCCATCAAACATATATTCGGACTTGGTATATCCGATACGATTAATTACATCTCTGGCAATTTGCTGGACGTCTAAATATGTTTTTGACTTTACTTCACCCGCTAATACGACTTGTCCTGTGGTAACTAATGTTTCACAAGCAACTTTTGATTGCGCATCAAAAGCTAAGAAGTGATCAACCAATGCATCTGATATTTGATCGGATACCTTGTCTGGATGTCCTTCTGAAACAGATTCAGATGTAAATAAATATGGCATATGAGAATTATTTCTATATTTAAAATGAAGCCGCAAAGGTAACAAAATTTTCACTTAAGAGTTGATAGTACTAATCTTTAACGTGTATTTATGAGCGTCTCTCAAAAGAAAGTAGAGTGGGACACCTATTTTACTCAAAGCGATTATCTTTTGGAGTTTTAGATCCACGTAACCATATCCCAAATTCAGTAAGGTAAGAATGCTGAAAAACGCACTTAATTGCTATAAAACCCACGAAAATTATCCTGCCATTATGAAACAATAGAATCGGTTACTGGTCTGTCTTTGATATTTAGAAAACGTTCAATCTCCTGCTCGAGATAAAGTTGAGTTTCACGATTCATACCTTTAATCAGATTAATTTTCTTGCCGTTGGTTTTTAAGATTGCATAGAGAGCAAAAGCATAGTTGGGGTTACCGTTGGTGCGACTAGATACGTATTTGGTCACATACAACTGATCTATATCAGAAGCATCAATTCTCTTACTTGGAATAAAGGGATTCTTAACCGGACGATGCGAGATATCAATATAAGATGAAGTCACAACGATATCCGTGTAATTCAGATATACCGTCGATAGATAATAGATCAACCCCAACCCCACTAAGAGATGTATACTCATAAATGCAATAGCAGAAAAAGCACCCGAAAATAATGCTCCACCCACGGCAAGTGCCAAAATACCATTCCACATGATCGCAAAAAAAGTCAGAAAACCAAGAGCTCCTCTAGGATGAGATTGAAGCCAGTCTAATCGAATATCCAATGATTCACTTAACTCCAATACATCGGTTCCTTCCGGCATGATCATTTCGGGCCTCCCTTTTCGATCATGATGAAAAAAATGATCATCTTTCAACGAAAATACCGTATTACAAGCGCCACACTTTGCTAGACTGGAATTGATATTGATGTTGGCACCGTCAATATCTGCACCACAATTGGTACATACCAGGTCAAGTTGATCAGACTTTTCAAGCTTAGCTTTGGAAGCATATTTAACCTTCGTTTTTTCGTGGCGATTCATAATTAAAATGTCATTCTGGACATAACTTCCTGAGCGAAGGCATGAGCTGCAACTTTTTGTGCATTGGGTGGAAGCGCGGTATTAAAGGCAACCATGAATGACCAATCATTTCCTACTCTCCACATATATTTTCCCATTTCAGTAGAATAGGCGCCATCATCTCCAAAACCTGGCCAATCGCTATATTTAAACTTTTGTTTTGTGGAAGGATCTACTTCTCCTCCCGTCTTTTTGCTCGCAATCAGGTAAGTAAAATATTCCGGAACATCTTCCTGAACTGGATTTCGCTGTAATTGTACCAAAACACCGGCATTTGGCAACGCAGAACCCTCCCATTTAAAAAAACATGCTCTTGCCTTAGGGGTTTGTTTGCTGGAACCATCTGCTATGAAAATAGACTCCGCAGGTTGGTGTACATACTTTGCAATCGTTTCCACAGTCAATAAATCGCAAGCATCCGGAATACCTTCGCTGTTAAAATTAGTCTTAGGAGCTTCAGTTGTTCTTTTGCTCATACCCTTACTTTCTTTAGTGCCGAGCGTTGCATTAGGAGTTCCAGCCGTATTTTTTGTTGTGTGTATATCATTTTGAGCAGGCTCGCTTTGGCTTTCTTTATCCGTCATAGCTTCCGGTTTAGTAGCCGTATCTGATTTGCAAGAGGCTAATAATACTATTGTCAAAAAGAGAAAATATCTCATAGTGTCATCATTTTAATTTGAATGCACAAAAATAGCAATAATTACGTTCCGTTACTCTAAGAGCTTGTTAAAGTCATCCGCCTTTTTCGAATCAAATTTTACAGACAATCGAATAATCGCTTTATTCCAACGAATAATAGATCATCAAATTTAATGATTGAGCAACCTTCACCTTTACACTATAATTAAAAGAAAATTCAATCATGAAGACAATTAATCAACAGAATTATAAATCACAACGCGCCTTATTTCTTAAAATTGGATTCATACTTCTTCTCCTCTTATTGCTTATGATCCCAAATCTTCTCATTCAAAACCTTATATTAGAAAGACAATCTCTGGATTCGGAAGTAAAACAAACCATTTCTTCCCATTGGGGACCAAGTCAACAAATTATCGGCCCTATACTAAGCATCCCTTATACAAAAGAAGTCGAATTCGATGATACTAAAAAATTAAGTCACCATACATTGCGCATCGTTCCTGAAAACTTAGAAATGGACGTAGACCTAAATACTGAAGAACGCAAAAAAGGAATTTACAAGGCCATTCTGTATAATGGCAATCATCAATTGAGTGGCAGTTTCAACTTACCATCTCCAACAGATTTCGGGGACTTTGTGAAAGAAATTCATTGGGATCGTGCTGTAGTGGATATTGGGTTTTCTTCTGCAGCCAGCCTTGATGACATCGTGCAGTTCTATTGGAATAATGACACTTATAAGATGGAATCCGGACTATCGAACTCTTCCCTTTTTTATTCAGGTATTCATACAAAAGTTACCATTGATTCACTAAAGGAAGTCTATCAGTTTTCTTCCGAAATTGGGATCAATGGAAGTAGATCGATTCAATACCTGCCTATTGCAGGCAACACAAAAGTACGAATGAATAGTTCTTGGGATTCACCTGGATTCTTCGGCCTTCCCTCACCTCAACATCGTGAGATTTCTAACGATGGATTTACCGCAGAATGGAGTGCAACGGAATACAATAGACCATTTAAAAATATGTGGAAAGACAATGAAGTTCAGTTATACCAGGAAAAATCGCTTTTTGGAGTCGAATTGATTCAAACAGTCGGGCATTACCAAAAGAACATGCGCAGTGCAAAATATGCGCTCTTAATTTTAAGTCTAAGTTTTTTGGTTTTCTTCTTTTTTGAAATTCTTAAAGGCAGCAAAATACATCCGATTCAATATATATTCATAGGACTTACCCTATCGGTATTCTACATTCTTTTACTTTCGTTTTCAGAACATATTGGATTTAATAGTGCATACATTCTAGCGGCGACCGCTACCATAGGTCTTATCAGTTGGTATAGCCGATATCTGTTAAAACAAGGAAACAAGGTGGTTATTCTTTCGGCCGTTTTGGTTATTCTATATGGTTATATATTTACAATACTGCAAATGGAAGATTTGGCACTTCTGGTCGGAAGCATAGGTCTTTTCGCAACCCTGGCTATCACGATGTACCTTAGTCGCAATACCGATTGGTATACTATGGGATCAGGTTCTACTACCTCAAACTCAGCAGATGATCTCGTAGTGCCTTCATGAATGATTGCATTATCAATCACTAAAGAAAGGATGCCTTCAAATAATGGAGGCATCCTTCACTAATATAACCAGATTTTTCATTTATTATCGTGATTTCAGCACGGGTGTTTCTAGTAGAATACGCTATAAAAACTAAACTCCTTATAGACCAACAAAATGTTGATAGACAAGCTAAGACGCTTTTATCAGCACTCACAGATTCGTGAGAAAAAACACAGAAGATACTCTTCTTTGCACAGCCTAATTCAGACTAAAGAAAGAAAAGCATCTTTTGATTTTCGTTATACCTAAATACTATATGACAAAAACTTGTATTCTTAAAACTTTACCAGCCTTATTACTTCTCCATTATCAAATTGAATAGAATACATGCCAGGAATCAAATTTTCCGTATTGATCGGATCATCCAAATTAAGACTTGTAATCTTTCGTTGCATTACCAGTTGACCTTGATTATTGAACATGCGAATGGCTGTACCTTCTACCAGATCATTGGAATTCATTGAAATGAGAAGCTGTGAAGTAAATGGATTAGGAGAAAAACGAATTCTATCCTTCAGTTCGGTTTTAGCCACCACAATCTCCGAGTATTCAAAATGTCCATCAAAATCTACCTGTTTAATTCTGTAATATGCGGTAGCGTTGGAAATTTCTCGATCGATAAATTCATACCGACTGGTTTCAATGGTAGTACCCGAACCATCCACGGTTCCGATTTTTCGAAAACTATTGGTATTGTTTATACTTTTTTCAATTTCGAATCTTTCGTTATTGACCTCAGTATAAGTCGCCCAATTGAGTTTGTTGCCTTCCCGAACTGTTTTGACATTGATATCGGCCCATTTCACAGGTAGCACGACGGCTCCAATCTCCGGAACAGATACATTATCAATGAAAATATCATCAAATGAAGAATTACTCTGAAGACAGACACGGATACTCAATGTAGATCCAGATATACCAGATACCGTTGCCGTTCCAGAATCCGTATTGCTGTCCGAATTAAAATCCACAGTTCCAGGTCCATCTGTGTCTGGTAAAGGTGGAACCTGATTCCAGATGCCTCCGTCGATTTGATACTCGACATCGCATATATCTGTAAAATCCCAACTAACCCAGTCCAATTCGACACTAAAACTGACCGAACCTGCAACGGCAGATATATCCAGTACTGGCGTCTCAAAACAAAGTCCTGGTTCTGAAGCATCGTTGTCGCCATCAGCATTAAACCTTCCCGATCCATCGGTTGCAAAAAAGTCATTGCCATCCATCCCGGAAAAATCTCCATTAATAGTCCAGTCTACTCCCACAAAATCTGACGTACATGATGCCTCTGTTCCAGAACATGTACCCGCCAATATTCCTTTATTGGGTGTAGAAAACGTTTCCAGGTATTGTCCATAAGCATTACTGCTCACGACGAACAAGACCAAAGCCACCATTTGCTTAATTGTTCTCACCATATAGTATTTGAGGTTTATAATATTGTATTAGTTTCTGGAAGGGTAGATTCCTTCAAGAGCTATAATGTAATTTACAGTAGTGAAAGGAGGTTGGTTTGAAAATGCCCTACTCTGTGCACCAATAATTGAACCCGCCGCCATTGTTCCAGTAGTTGCTCCACTAGAGTAAATTAGCGAATCATCTTCCGTAGTACCTCTTACCAAGCCGTTAGCTTCTGCGCTTGTAGATGTTGCTGAAGATGATGGTATATTAATATTGGATTGAGGAAGATTTGAGGTCAGCAATTGAGTCTGATAATTTCCTCCTTTTTGTCCCAATCTATAAGAAGGCAATCCTGGTCCATCCCCTTGTTGAATGGCAATTCTTCCTCTCAAGTCTGGAAGAGCGAAGGTAGTACGTCCATCACCACCATAGATTGTTCCTAATATTGAAAACAATGCCGAATGGGTTGATATAGCTAATAATTGTCCTTGACAAAGTGCCCAACCCCGAGGCGCGAAATTACCTCCGAATAACATTACTTGTCCTATATATGGCTCCATA
>JBCCVV010000119.1:0-19631 GCA_039194925.1 Bacteroidota bacterium | reverse complement strand
TTTCAACTTAAATTAAGTTGGCTAAGTGTCAAATTGACACCTTAGTATTTTGATTTAATTCTTTTTTTTCTGGGATGAGATTTTCATTTTTAATCTCAAAATTTTAGAAATTTTCACATTGTTTTAACATATTTGTCTTTAACTTAGTGTAAACTACACATTAACTTAATCTCAAATAAGAATGTGTCAGTCTATTGGAAGGGCTTTTTTAGATTGCCATATTGGACTACTTTAATTTTTAACACACCCTGATTTAAACGTAACAAATGCTTTCAAAGAACAAGCGATATCTCACATCGAAGAATATGCTTTGTTATAATTTTTTTACTTAAAACTTACTAAATTCAAAAACTACTAAAATGAAAAGCAGAAAACATTTCTATTCTATTTTAAAAACCCATATAAATCGATGTCTGATGACCATCCTTTTATCGGGGCTTTGGATGGTAGGAACCGCTCAAGTATCCGGGACTGTGGTTGACGCTGCATCGGATGAGCCGCTAATCGGTGCGTCCGTCCTCATCTCTGGTTCTACGGATGGAACAATAACCGATATTGATGGTCGATTTACACTTGCTACTGCGAAGGCTGGCGATGTATTGACTGTTTCGTACCTTGGTTACACATCTGTAGATGTTACTGTAGGCGCTGAATCTGATATTCAAATCAGCCTTTCTCAAGGGGTTGCTTTGGATGAAATCGTAGTTACGGGTTATGCCACCCAAACTCGTGGAGACATTACAGGTTCGGTAGCTTCTGTAGATATGCTCGAAGCGGTGAAGACACCTCTCGTAAATGCTGCCGAGGCGCTCCAAGGTAGAGTTACCGGTGTACAGGTAGTAACCAATGGAAACCCCGGAGATGCACCAAAGATTAACATTCGAGGATTCGGTACAAGTAACAATACCAATCCACTTTTCATCATTGATGGCCTCCAAACCGACGACCCTAATGCATTGAACTACATCAATCCGGACGATATCGATCAAATGAACGTATTGAAAGATGGAGCAGCTGCAATCTATGGCGCAAGAGCAGCAAACGGTGTTGTCATTGTTACGACTAAAGGCGGTGGTTACAATATGGATAAACCTGTAGTAAACTTTAATATATATACCGGTAGTGCAACGCTAACAAGTTCTCCTGGTTTATTGAATGCACAACAGCATGCAGATATGATCTTTGCGAGCCAGGAAAATAATGGTGAAACGCCTAGTCATCCGCAATATGGCGATGGGACTTTTACAGTACCTAATAATATTGTTGGCTATACAAGAGTTACTTCGTATAATCCAATCGTTTTTGCACCGGCAGGTCAATTTAATGCCACAGTAACTCCGGGTGGAACGGACTGGATCGATGCGATTACACAAGATGCACCGCTCACAAATATCTCATTCTCAGTAGCAAATGGTGAGAAGTCCGGTAAATATTATTTAGCAGCAAACTACCTGACAAGAGATGGTTTATTGAACCATACCGGATTTAATAGAGGGAATGTCAAGGTGAATTCTGAATACAAAGTTGGTAGTAAGATTAAAGTTGGACAACACTTTAACATGTCATATACAAAAAGCAATTCAGGTACGGATGAAGCAATTGAAGGAGCGCTTCGTATGACACCACTATTGCCCGTTATGGATGATGATGGTGAATTTGCTGGTGTTGCAGGCCCAGGATTAAGTAATACAAGAAATCCGGTTGCTCAATTGTATAGAGCTAGAAATAATTTTAATAAGAGATTCAATTTATTGGGAGATGTTTATGCATCTGTTGAATTGATGGACGGACTTACTGCTAAATCTGTAATTGCAGGTGGTTATGGTACATTGGATACAAGAGCGTTTACAGCATTGGATCCAGAGCACGGAGAGCCTATTGGTACGAATACATTAAATGAACAGAATCAAACAAGCTTTAACTGGAACTGGACAAATACATTGAATTATGTTAAAACGTTTGGTGATCATTACATCAACGGTATTGTGGGCGTTGAAGCGTTGGAAGAGAATTCAAAAGGATTTGGTGTGTCAAGACAAGGGTATCTATTTGAAGTGCCAGAGTTTTACTTATTGAGTAATGGATCGGGTACGCCAAATGTTGACTACGCATTTGAAGGTGCGAGTTCTCTTTACTCGTTATTCGCAAGTGCTAACTACAATTTCCAGGAAAAATACTATGTAACAGCTACGATTAGAAGAGATGAGTCTTCAAGATTTTCAGGAGATAATAAGTCAGATATCTTCCCTTCATTTAGTGTAGGTTGGGATATATCAAAAGAATCATTTTTCCCTCAAGGTGGATTCTTCGATCGAGTCAAATTCAAAGGCTCTTGGGGTCAGTTAGGTAACCAAACTTTACCTGCCAACAACCCAACGATAAATATTTCCAACTTGAATGAGTCGTTAGCAAATTATGCCTTCGATGGTTCAACCGTCGTGACAGGGGCGCTATTGTCTCAAGTCGGAAATCCAAATTTGAAGTGGGAAACCTCCGTGACGACGAATTTTGGAGTTGATTTATCCATGTTGGATCACAAATTCCAGGTAACTTTGGAGTATTTCAATATTAAAACACAAGATTTGATTACCAGAGACTTTAGTTTGATCAGTTCTACAGCGATTGATGCTGGAGCACCTTTGGTAAATTTAGGAGATATAAGAAATACTGGAGTTGATTTCAGTATAGGATATGGAGATCGCACCAGTAGCGGTTTTGGATATGATGTTTCGTTGAATTTATCTCACTACAAGAATGAGGTACTTAGTTTGATCAATGATGCTCCGGTTGCGGGTCGAGGAGATTTGAGAAACGGAGCGGTTACACGTACAGAAGTGGGCGAAGAATTGTCTTACTTTTATGGAAGACAGATTACCGGATTTGACGAATCAGGAAGGTTTACGTACGCAGATATTAATGAAGATGGTGTGATTGATGATTTGGATAGAACCAAAATCGGATCCCCACACCCAGATTTCACCTATGGTATTAACATTAAATTAGATTACAAAGGATTTGACTTATCCGCTTTCTTCACAGGATCGCAGGGTAATGACATTTACAACTACAACAAGGTATTTACAGATTTCGGATTGTTCTTTAACGGAAACAGAAGTGACAGAGTATTAGACGCTTGGACTCCATCGAATACAGATACAGAAATTCCTGCTTTGACGACCTCTTATCCACTGGAAGAGGCATCATCAAACACGTATTTTATTGAAGATGGGTCTTATTTTAGATTGAGAAACTTGCAGGTTGGATATACATTGCCTACTTCGCTTACAGACAAAGCAGGTATGGAATCACTACGGTTTTATATCCAGGGAACGAATTTGTTTACAGTTACGAATTATCAAGGGTTTGATCCAGAAATCATTTCATATGATAACTTGAGCTTGGGTATTGACAGAAGAATTTATCCAATGCAGAAAGTAATAACTTTTGGTGCGAACATTAGATTTTAGAATTTAAAAAGTTAAATTACAGGGATGAAGTTTTTACTAGATTAAAGGCCGTCATCCCAATTAAAAATTAAAAAAAATGAGAATAAAATTTATATGCTTCTTAATAGTTTTAGGAGTAATATCTTGTTCGGAAGACTTCACTACTAAGCCTGCAGTAGGTGCTTTAAGTGATGAATCCTTAACAAATGAAACGGGAGTAGATCTACTCCTTACAGGTGCTTATTCCGTACTTAATGCCAATAGAGCAAATGGTTTCGGTAATGGCTGGGGAAGAGCCGCGGACAACTGGACTATGGATGTATTGTCGGATGACGCACACAAAGGAAGTACAGATGATGATCAAGCAGACTTGAAAGAAATCGAATTGATGAATTGGGCAACGGCAAATGGATATTGGTACGCTCGTTGGGGAGTACTTTTCGCTGGTGTCAATAGAGCAAATGCCGTTATAGATTTGATTAGCAAAATTGAAGAAGGCGATTTTTCAAGCAAATTGGCTGAGGCAAGATTCTTGAGAGGTAATTTCAATTTCCAGATTCAGGTGATGTGGGGGAATGTTCCTTACATTGGTGAAGTAGAATATGCGGCAACTGAGTTTAATCAACCAAATTCGGGTCCAATATGGGAACAGATAGAGGCAGATTTCCAATTTGCAGCCGATAATCTTCCGGATACACAACCTGAAATAGGTAGAGCAAATGCCTGGGCAGCTAAAGCATACTTAGGAAAGACATACTTGCACCAATCCAAATGGTCGGAAGCATCGAGTACTTTGAATGACATCGTAAATAATGGACCATATTCATTATTACCAGAATTCGTTCATAATTTCAGATCTGAAGGAGAAAGTGGCCCTGAGGCTATTTTTGCAATTCAATTTGCTACCGATAGCGGGCAGTCCTTTAATGCAAACAATACCGGATCGTTGAATTTCCCAAATCCGGGTCCATTTGGTTCTTGCTGTGGATTTTATCAGCCAACCCAGGATTTGGCAAATGCATTCCAAACAGATGATAATGGTCTTCCGTTGTTGGATACCTACAATCAATCCGATATTGCGAATGACTATGGTGTGACTTCAGCAGAGAGTTTTTCTCTTCATACCGGTAATCTTGATCCAAGAATTGATTACACAGTAGGACGAAGAGGCATCGACTACAATGGATATGGCGAACATATTGGAAGCGATTGGATTAGAGCCACATTTGCTGATATTTCAGGTCCATACTTGCCTAAGAAGAATGTTTACTGGGCGGATGATGCTACTAATACGCAAGCTGCAGGTGGTTGGGGACAACAACTTTCAGGTATTAATTATAACATCATCAGATTTGCGGATGTATTGTTGATGGCAGCAGAAGCAGCAGTAGAGACAGGTGATTTAGGTACTGCTTTGACCAATGTTAATTTGGTTAGAGAAAGAGCTAAAAATTCCAGTAAAGTACAAGCCGTAGATGGATCAGGAGATGCAGCAAATTATGTAATTGAGCCATACGCCAGCTTCCCGGATGCTAATTTTGCGAGAAAGGCAGTACGTTTCGAAAGACGACTGGAGCTTGGTATGGAAGGACATCGTCTGTTTGATCTTAGAAGATGGGGAGTAGCTAAAGAAGTGATGACAGAATACTTCTCCAATGAAGCCAGAACCATCACTAATTTTGGAGATAAAGTTAGTCCTTATGAAGATAAGCATGATCTTTTCCCAATTCCATTAAATGCCATTGATTTAAGTGGTGGAGTGCTAACTCAAAACGCTGGTTATTAATACATATAATGTTTAGCATATATTAAAAGCGGTCAGGGTACAGGTTGTCTGTTATAGATAATGGACCTGATCGCTTTTAACTTCAAAAAAATCATAGATTTAGTCTTTAAAGTTTAACTCATTTATTTTTTAAGTTTGATACTGGAAAATATCGGGAGTTGATCTTTAAAGACTTTTAGTTTTCAGAGCAGTATTAGATTAACGTTCATTCTTCAGCAAGGTCGCGAAGCATTGAGATTTAGAATTCATTATTATTTACGTTTGTTACACAATCCATTTTACATACTTTAGCACCAAAGTAGAGTGGTCATGAGCGTCTTTAGTCGTTACAACATATGCGTTGGACCTCTTGAAAAGTTGACTTTTTGTTTTAGCTAGATACAAAATATGAAATACTTTTTTTTCAGAATTAGCTTTCTCTCAATAGTACTATGCGTGTTTTTCTTTTCTTGTTCGGATCAAGAAAAGATGGACGATACTGCATTTATCAAGCTTTCCCCCCAAACAACAGGAATAGATTTTTCCAATGATTTAATTGAAAATGATAGTCTCAATTATTTTACATACGCATACATCTATATGGGGGGTGGCGTGTCAGCCGGAGATATCAATAACGATGGGTTGATTGATTTGTATTTTACCGGGAATATGGTGGATAACAAATTGTATCTAAATAAGGGGAATCTACGGTTTGAAGATATTACAGAATCATCAGGTGTTGGTGGTGATTCTCGGTGGTATACAGGTACGACCATGCTGGATATCAACAACGATGGGCTTTTGGATATTTACTGCTCGGTAGGAGGCAAGTTTGGATCAAAAGAGAACCAGCTATTTGTCAATAATGGAGATAATACCTTTACGGATAAAGCACATGAATTTGGTATCTCTGATCCAAGCAATAGCGTACAGGCTACTTTTTTTGATTATGATTTGGATGGAGATCTGGATCTGTATGTGGCCAATTATCCACCTACGGTATTTGATGCTCCTAACTTCTACTATGCATTCAAACAAAGAAACCCTGGGGAATTGGACTCTGATCGGTTGTACAAAAATGAAGGGAATAAATTTGTTGAGGTTACAGAAGAAGCCGGCTTGAAGACGTTCGGACTTTCTCTAAGTGCTACGGCGGGTGATGTGAACCAGGACGGATGGCCGGATCTTTATGTATCAAATGATTTTAGTACTCCAGATTATCTTTTCATCAATAATAAGGATGGCACCTTTAGTGAAAAAGTGAAAGAGACAACCCGTAACACTTCATTTTATGGAATGGGGGTGGACATTGCGGATTACAACAACGATAAATTGCTGGATATTGTCCAGGTAGATATGACGGCTCAGATTAATCGTCGGGCCAAAGCCAATATGGCGAGTATGAATCCAAGTCTGTTTTGGGTTACCGTAAGTGCTGGATTCCACTATCAATATATGCAGAATAGTCTGCAAATGAATAATGGTACTTTTTCAGATGGCCTGCCACAGTTTAGCAATCTTTCACGATTGGCGGGTCTATCCTCAACGGACTGGAGTTGGGGCCCACTGATCATTGATCTAAACAATGACGGATGGAAAGACATCTTCATATCAAACGGTACTCGGAGAGAAATCAATAATCGCGATTTCTTTCTCAAAATTGAAAAGAATGGTATAAGCGCAGATAGCACACTTGCCAAAGCGATGGAGATACCTTCAGAGAAAATCGAGAATTACGCTTATGAAAATAACAAGGATCTTACATTTGAACAGCGGAATAAAGAATGGGGATTTACGGAAAAAACATTTTCCAATGGAAGTCTTTATGTAGATTTGGATAATGACGGTGACCTAGAAATTGTAACAAACAATATTGATCAGGTTGCTTCAGTTTATGAAAATAAAAACCTTGATAATAACAATTACCTCTCACTATCCTTTGAAGGGACTAAGGAAAATCTTTTTGGCATAGGTGTAAAAGTTTCTTTGTATACAGACAGTCTGGTGCAATTTCAAGAGCTGACCATGACAAGAGGTTTTCAGTCTTCGGTAGCGCCTAGATTGCATTTTGGATTGGGGAAAGCAGAGATCATTGATTCCATGGTGATCGATTGGCCGGGTGGTCAAAGTCAAGTTTTAATGAACGTTAAGGGTAACGCACAATTGGTGATTAAACATTCAGAATCTGCTTCGAAAGCAGAACAGCCACAAATGAATCAACCCTTATTTCAACGGAATGATGATATCCTTACCCATGTGCATAGAGAAAATCAATTCAATGATTTTGACAAGGAGATTCTTTTGCCTCATCAGACCTCAATGTTTGGACCTAATGTAGCGACTGGAGATTTGAATGGCGATGGTCTTGAAGATTTAGTGGTGGGAGGTTCTGTCGGATATGCTACGACGCTCTATTTTCAAGTGAAGTACGGCTTCGAAGCGGCTACTTCAATAACAACTTTTGAAGCAGATAGGAAATATGAGGATATGGGAATCCATATATTCGATGTCGATGGAGATGGAGATCAGGACATCTACATTGCAAGTGGTGGAAACGAATTTGCACCGAATTCGAGAGATCTTCAGGATCGGATATACCTGAATGATGGAAGTGGAGAATTTACCAAAAGTGAAGGAGCTTTGCCGCCGTTGTTCACTAGCGGTTCTCGTGTTTACAGTTATGATTATGACCAGGATGGAGATCTGGATTTATTTGTAGGCGGTCGATTGGTGCCTGGCAATTACCCATCACCCACGGACAGTTACATTCTTGAGAATCGAAGCTCCGATAATGAGGTTGTATTGGCAAATGTAACGGCCGAAGTGGCTCCATCACTGCAAAAGTTAGGAATGGTGACAGATGCCAAATGGACGGATTTTGATGAGGATGGTTGGATCGATTTGATTGTGGTTGGAGAATGGATGCCCGTAGTCATCTTAAAAAATGAAGAGGGAGTATTCAAGGATGTATCAGCGGACATGGGAATGGATGATTCTCGTGGTTGGTGGTTTACTATTGAAGAAGGCGACTTTGACAACGACGGGGATATGGATTACATTGTTGGTAACCTGGGACTAAATTATAAATACAAGGCCAACGAAACAGAAACGTTTGATATCTACTTTAATGACTTTGACAAAAACAGCAAGAATGATATCGTGCTGAGTTATTATAATGAAGGTGAAAAGTATCCGGTTCGAGGAAGAGAGTGCTCTTCGCAGCAAATGCCTTCCATCAAATCGAAGTTTAAGGATTATGAGTCCTTTTCAATAGCCACCTTGGAGGATGTGTATACAAAAGATGAACTGGAAAAGTCGTTGCATTATCAGGTAAAATCTTTTGCGAGCGTCTATTTGGAGAATACTCCGGAAGGATTCAGAAAACACAAACTGCCAAATCAAGCTCAGATTTCGTGTATCAATAAAATACTCGTCGATGACTATAACAAAGATGGTCACTTGGATGCATTGATCGCGGGTAATTTATATGCGTCAGAGGTAGAAACGCCAAGGAACGACGCAGGCATTGGGCTCTTGCTTTTGGGGAATGGTAAAGGTGGATTTGAAACGAAGCCGGCAAGAGAAAGTGGTTTTTATTTATCGGGTGATGTAAAGGATATGACTAGGTTGACGATTCAAAATGAGAGCTATGTGGTTGCTGCACGGAATTCGGATGCGCTGCAGTTCATGAAGTTATTGAATGGGGTGAAGTAATGAAGTGAAATATATTTACCAACTGCAATCACTGCTATTCGGTACCTCCTACGATATCTCATAATGCATTGCTGGCATTGTCTCCTTATTAGCATTCCATTTAGTATGTTCCTTGGACCTGTTTGAAGCGGGTAGGGATGGGTACGAAATCTTGCCAAAACCAAAAGACACCAATAAAAAGAAAGGGAAATGTAATGTCCTTTATCATTTCAAAAGGTTTGAAAATGACAATTAATACCTGCGCAAGCATAGGCTCAAATGGCCAAACCTCGGTAATAAAATTTACGAAATTCGGGAGGAATGTAAGGTGTAAACTTTTGCCTTTTGTTAAGAGCCACAAAGCCCTTTTAAGAAAAGAGGCAAACGATCGTTGGAATTGATCGCTTGCCTTATATATATTTATTTATGGTTTAATCTGTTCCTTTTTCTTTTGCTCTTCTACCGTCTTCAACATCTCTTTCACCGCTGCTTCAATCTGCTGATCTTCGCCTTTAATCACTTTTTCCGGATCATTTGCAACCTTGATGTCCGGTTCTAGTTGCTTATTCTCAAGATAGTCGCCTTCATTATCGACCATACCCACCTGAGGGATGCCGAAGACCATACCATTTTGCAGTCGCTCCCACCAAACGGCTGTTCCTGTACCCGGAACGGGCATTCCAATCAATTTGCCAATGCCCAATGCACGATACGTGTACGGAAACATATGCGCATCTGAATAATTGGATTCACTCATCAACACACAACTGGGTTTCGACCATTTGAATTGTGGTTCATTTCCGAGGTCTTGATCTCTAGGTTTGAATCCGATGTAATTCTTTCCATTCAAAAAAGTAGCGAGGTCATCATGCAACCATCCTCCACCGTTGAATCGGGTGTCAACGATGAGAGATTCCTTATCGTTGTTTTTTCCAAGTACTTCATCGTAGACTGTTCGATAACTTCTATCGTTCATGCCTCGAACGTGAACATAGCCTACCTTCCCGTCGGATAGTTTTTCTACCATTTCGCGGTTTTTCTTTACCCAACGCTGATATCTCAATTGATTTTCTGCTCCCAGTGAAATGGGCTTTACCGTCTCCTCCCAACGCTCATTTGTCTTGGGATCGTAAAGCGAAAGCAAGGTATTCTTATCTGCTTTTCGGTTGAGCATTGCATAATGGTTGGTTGTAGAAGTAATCTCCTTGCCATCGATTTTTTCAATAATCACTCCCGCAGCTATCTTGGAACCTTTTTTGACCGTTGGGCCCTTATCCATTACTTCCGTTATGACAAGACCATTGCCTACTATACCTCCATCGTAGAAAAGCCCTAAACTCGCTGTTCTGTCGCCTGTTTCATTTCTAGGTCGGAATCGCGCTCCGGTATGCGAAGCATTTAATTCACCCAGCATTTCGCTTAGCATCTCGGCAAAATCGTAGTTGTTGTTGATGTGCGGTAGAAATTTGGAATATTCTGATTTATAGAAATCCCATTTTACCTCGTGCAAATCAATTTTATAAAATTTCTTTTCTACTTGTCTCCAGATGTGCTCAAAGAGATATTCTCGTTCATTGGCTTCGGCAAGAATCATTTCACCGTTTACGCCAATGGGTTCCTTCTTTCCATCGTCCGCACCAATTTTATGAATTTTTCCACCAGAGAGTATAAACAGGTTTTTATCTTCCTTATCCGCATAAATGCCACCGCCACTTCTTGCATTGAGTTTGGCATGGATTTTCGTTTCTCGGGTTCTTAAGTCCGTTTTCCATAAATCATATCCTTTCTCAAATCTGGCCAGATAGAAAAGACTTTTACCGTCTTTAGTAATGTAAGAACCGGAAAGTGAAGAAGAATGTATGGTCAATTTTGCTCTTCTATCTTCGATCCCATCCAGTTCAATGGTAATGGGTTTTACTTCATCCTTATCCTTTTCATCATCCTTTTCTTTTGACTTTTTCTCTTTTTCCTCCTCGTCATCATCCCCTTTCTTTGCTTCTTCCTCACTTTCTTTTAGTATCTCATAGTCTTCTTTGGAAAGGGTAAACTTATCGTAGGCATCCTGGGTAAAGAATGAAGCGTAAATGTCCATTTGACCGCCCCAGCTTGCGTGATTTTTCATTCCATCACGGGCAGAATACCACATCATCATGTCGCCATTCATCATCCATCTTGGACTGTATCCACCATATCCACTTTCCGAGAGATCAATAATTTCTCCACCATCCGCAGAGATCAAACCAATCTGATCCGTCCATCGTTTTTCGGGTAGGAAATTGACCAAAAACCACTTGCTGTCCGGTGACCATTCGTAGTGCTGATCGCCGTCTGAGTACGAATAGCTTTTGTCCTTACTCATAATTTCACGTACTTCTTTAGATTCCAGGTTGATAACTTTTAGTGCTGTTCTTTCTTCCAGAAATGCAACTTCTTTTCCATTGGGGGAATAGGATGGCTGGAATGTTTCCTTATCCGATTCGAGGATCGGCTCTTCCGTTAATAACGTAGAATTGAAAAAGTACTTTTCTTCCTCTCTTTTGATGGAGCTTTGGTAGAGATTCCAGCTTCCATTTCGCTCGCTCGCATAAAGGATCGATCTTCCATCCGGACTGAATTCGACCGTTCGTTCCTGTTCGGGTGTTTCTGTGATTCTGCGAGTGGTACCTTCTTTTACCGAACTCACGAAAACCTCGCCACGGGTTATAAATGCTACTTCCTTTCCATTAGGTGAAAGCGACATATGGGTAACATCACCTTTTATAGGCTTTATTTTTTCGTCATTGTATCGATCTCCAACGTTCAATTGAATCGAAACTTTTTGTGGCTCGGCATTGGGTTTTTTCGTATAGATTTCGCCATTATAACTAAAACACAAGGTGCCATCGTTGCTAATGGTAAGATACCGAACAGGATGATTTTCAAATGTAGTTACCGCTTCGGAAGCTCCTCCATTGATGCTCATCTTATGCACATTCATTGTACCGCTTTCTTCTGAAATGTAATAAATGGACTGCTGATCTGGCGTGAAAATCGGGTTGCGATCTTCTCCTTCAAAAGATGAAAGTTGCTCATAGTCACCGGTGGCTACGGTATATTTCCAAACATCCCTGGTAACAGATGATGTGTGATGCTTTCTGAACGAATCTTCATACCCCTTTCGATCATGGAAAACCAACATGGATCCATCTTTTGAGTAGCGGGCATCTTGTGCCGGAGTGGTCAAGACTTGCATTGGCATTCCACCAGCTATGGATACCTTATACAATTCAGGGAGAACTCCAGAAGGAAACTGTTGATTGCTGGCCATATCCAGTCTGCTCGAAGTGAAAATCACAGAAGAATTGTCAGTAGTGAAGTCCGAGGGAAAATCTCCCGCCGAGTGGTACGTGACGCGCGTTGCCTTGCCCCCCGTCGCATTAATCACAAAGACATCAAAATTTCCGTATCGATCTGATGCAAAGGCGATTTTTTCGCCGTCATGTGACCAAACGGGCATATAATCGTGCGCATCGTGAAGCGTTAAGGCCATGGACATGCCACTGCTGAGATCTGTTTTGTACAGATCACCTTTGTAGCTAAATACAATAGAATTCCCATCTGGTGAAATTGCCGGATAGCGCATCCATAGAGGATTATCTTGTGCAACTGCTGAAAGGACAAAAAGGGTGAGTAAAATTGTAGAAGTTAGATTTTTGAAAGACATAATGCTTTATTTTATGAATGAAGTATCGTAGTAAGCGAACAAATCATTTGTACAGTAAATATACTAATACTTCTATTCATTTGCATTTCGAATTGGGGCTTCCTCTTCTCTATCGCATAGAAATTCTATTGTTTTTGATAACAAGTGATCCAATTTTCCCATTTTATCTTCCAATGTATATTTCATAGCTATATCCGGTTTTACTCCATGACCATCATATACATTTCCATCCGCTAAAAAGAGACCGTTCTATAGCGTCTTACATCGATTCCTGAGTTTGGGAGCGCTTTTTTTAGTGAGTATCCACTTCTACCACCAATAGTGTTGCACAATTACCCATATACGAATTGTTAGTCAGCTTTACCGACCCGCATGAGGCTTTTCCTGATTTAAACACGTACTCATCTCCAAAAATGAAAAAGTATGTACGTATCATTACCGACGAAAATCCTGACGGCAGTTCCTACAGTGATAAGATCAAGGAGTACCTCAATATCCGAAGAATCTGAGTTTCTAATTTTTAACCTACTGTTTAATGAACTGTTTCGTTATAATCTTATCAGCAGTGACAATACGCAGATTGTATACTCCCGTCGCTAATGGCGAAACATCTATCGTACGTTGTGCAGGGTCCACTTTTTGCACCAATTTACCCTCATTCGAAATAATTTCTACAAGATCAAATTTTTGAGCGGCATCCATTTCAACAGTTAAAATAGAGGCTGTGGGATTGGGATATAGATTAACACGTTTTTCGGCTGCATCACCATTGGTGGATAGAGGTTCTGAAGGTAAGTCGTAGGTATACATGGATCTGCCAAACGTACCTGCTAAAAGAAGCCTGCGTTCATCATTCAGATCCAAATCGGCGACTATGGTCGAAGGAAGGTCAATACCTAAAATTTGCCAGGTATCACCAGCATCCCATGAAAAGAATACGCCCAAATCGGTAGCGATGTAGAATTGATCAGGAATGGAAGGATCCAAGACGATTTCATTAATTGGGACTTCAGGTAAATTTGAACTAATATCTCTCCAGGAGGTTCCATAATCGACCGATTTTAGTACATGTGGCAAATAATTATCGAATCGATACCCGGAATACGTAACATAGATTGTGGCTTCATCAAAAGGGTCAGTAGCCACACTGGAAACTTCCAGGTAGGGTAGGTCATTTGAAATTAAATCCCAATTGGAGCCACCATCTGTGGTAATTTGAACATTTCCATCGTCTGTTCCGGCAATGATAATATTTCTATTGATTTCAGAGATGGCCAGACAAGTAATCGTACCAAAACTGCTGCCTTCGTAAGGTCCGTTGGTCAAATCCGGACTAATAGGTAACCAGGTAGAACCCGTGTCTAATGACATGAGCACCCTTTCAGCTCCATAGAGTATCCCTCCCAGTTGATCCGGAATGGTTACAAAAGGAGTATTCCAATTTCTTCGCGAGGCCAAACTTGAATTAGGACGAATGCCCTCAGATACAAAAGGTTCCAGCGAAGTAGCTCTTCTTATGTTTCCAAATTGGCTGGTGACGTAATAAATATCGGGATTCACTTTGTCAAACTGTACTCCAAAGCCATCTCCACCACTGATTCGTTCGTAACCATTAATTCCATTGGCCAGGGTCATCAGTGTACCGTTATCCTGAGCTCCAGCCAGGTACGTATCTGTAAAAACAGGATGGATGGCACATTCATAAAATTGATTGTTGTCTATTGTTTCCACATGTCTGAATGTTTCTCCTCCATCTTCCGTGATGTAAATGCCTCCATCATTCCCAATCACTCTATAATCTGGGTCCAATGGATGGAATTCCATTCCATGTTGGTCTACATGCACCCCGTTATTCCACAGATTCCATATTTCTCCATCCGAAGAATTGAATGTTCTCAGACCCATTATAAACACTTCGTTGTCATCTATTGGATTCGTTCGTACATTTCCAAAAAACCAACCAAACGAAGCGAATACATTGCTGAGAGTATCACCATTTAAAGCAGTCCACGTGTCTCCCTGATCAATGGATTTATAGATTCCAAGGAATATATTGGAGACCACATTAGTGGTGAATGATGCATATATGATGTTAGGGTTATTTTGCGATACTGCCAGGCCGATTCGACCAAGGTCACCCTCATTTACGGGAAGGCCATTTTCCAGCAGCTCCCAAGTTTCTCCTCCATCCATCGATCGATGAATGCCTGTGGATAATCCACCATAAACTCTGCCCTCAGGAAATCGAGTACGTTCCCAGGAAGCCGCAAAAAGCACCTGTGGATCTGCCGCACTCAAGGCAATATCAATTACCGCTGTGGAGTCATTGATGAAAAGTTTTTGTTCCCAGGTTTCTCCTCCATCCATCGTTTTGTAGAGGCCTCTCTCGTCGTTTTTTCCATAGAGTTTTCCAGCCACCGCCACATAAGCAATGTTCTCATCTTCGGGATGACATACAATTCGACCAATGTGATCTGATTTTGGGAGGCCCACATTTCTCCAGGTGTCACCCCCATCTATGGATTTGTAAATGCCATTGCCAAAAAAAGCTCCGGATGTGGCGGAACCGTTTGCTTCTCCTGTACCCACAAAAATTATTTCGGGATCGACAGGAGAAATTGCTAGGTTGCCAATGGATACACCGCCAGGTTCATTAAAAACCAATGTCCAGTTGAACCCTTTGTCTTCAGATTTCCATACACCGCCCACCGACGATCCCGCATAGATGGTATTCATATCGTTTGGATGCAGGGCGATATCGGTAATACGTCCTCCAATATTGGTAGGTCCAACAGCTTTCCATGGTTTATCAAATCGCGAATCGCTACTAAGCTCCATTGCCTTGAATTGCTTTACGGCCAGTTGTTTTGCCTCTCTTTTGATTCCATTGGGGAATGCTCTTTGACTGTACATCCAGGAACTGGGAGCGCTATCGGGACCCTGGGGGATTTTGACCGGATCGGGCTTAGCTTTTTCAACACAAGAAACGGAGGCAATAATGAGGAAGACATAGAAAAGTGAGCGGAGCATAGTAGATTTCGCTAATGATAAATAAGATTAGATGATGAAGATATGCAACTTTTAAGGCATCAACAATACCTTATTTAATTTGGTGCAGGAAATGTCGGTTGTACTATGCACTGGATCAAAAAGATTATCTATACTGAATATATAAAAGAGCTATTCCAAATGATTGGAGAGATCTTGCATGGAAAATCTAATTCAAATTTTTGAAATCTAGCGACTATGCTCTGGTATAAGCTTTTTAAATCTTAAGTAAACGAGTAGTGTTCATCACTCAATACAGGATTGGATATTGGATTGCTTTAATGTCTGATTATTTGATGATCCTTTCTTCTTAATAGAGATGTCGTTCAAAAACATAGTAGTAACTACACAGCCATATGTTTAATCCTATCGTTGTGATGTATTTTGTCATCATTTTTGACCATCTGCGTATCGCTGAAGCTTTAGCGGAAGTATAAAATGCCGCCAAAATGAATTTCCAACTAACTTCTAGCCCAAGATTGCAATCCTGGGTTAGAAATGTTAAAGCCCGATAGCTTTTTTTTTGAAATTATATTCTGGTTGTTGTAGTTACCTTAAGTTCTTAAACGACTTCAGAACTCATCCCTGTGCATTCAAGATTTGTTCTGTGACCCATTCATTTGGAATCATATCGATAGACATATTTATGCGTTGTGTGCTTCCTGCATTTACGATGCTGTGAGGATCCGTCAATCTAAGGTACCAACATTCACCAAGTCCCATTTCGACGGGTGTTTGATTTAGATAAAACGTGACTTGATCGTTGACCAATATGGGGATTGTAAGTCGGATTACGGATTTGTGAATTTGAATGCCTAGAGTAGGGTCCGTATGTTCTTTGACCACAGATCCAGCTTCCAATCGTAGCAACCTTACCAGTGTGACTTTAGTTTTGTCTTTGAAGAAATCTACAATTTCATTGAGATATTCGCTTTGAATTAACGCTTGTGTGTCCATCCAGTCGCACCACGAACCATCCGCATAATCTTCTGCGGGTGGAGGAAATGGAATAGAACGATCCACCTCATGGGCCGGACTTCTCAATGGGACCACATCATAATACACAAATGGTTTAAGGTTCATTTTTTCAATCTCCTGAAGCATTTTTTGATAGTCAAAAGTGAACGGAAGTTTGACCCGATCCGAAACTTGTTCCAGTTGTACTTGTGTATATGAAGCCATGATGTTTTTTTAGAAATAATGAAAAAACTTAAAATTCAAAAATCCTTAGAGGGAATGAAAATTCATAGGGTGTTTATACCTGATTTTTACAAATAAAAAAGATGATTTCATTTGTAGTGATGAACTGTTATGAACAGTAAGCGGAGAATTGCCATTAGAAATAGCATTAAAGAATTCAATAGTTCTTTCTCCTCCTGGTATACTTTTTATCTTGCCGGCTATGAAACGAATTATGATCATTGGCAGTTGCGGCTCGGGAAAATCGACTTTGTCTCATCGTCTTCAGGAAGTAACCCACTTGCCACTTTATCATCTCGATCAATACTATTGGAAACCGGATTGGACCGAAACGCCAAATGAAGAATGGGTTGAAATAGTAAGTGCACTTGCTCAAAAGGATGAATGGATCATTGATGGCAATTATGGAAGTACAATGGATGTACGGTTTCAATATGCGGATACTATCGTATTTATGAATATTTCTACAATGACTTGTCTTTGGCGTGTTTTGGGCAGAATCTGGAAATATCACGGTCAGGTTCGACCCGATATGCCCACCGGATGCAAAGAGCGATTTGATCTTGATTTTCTACATTATGTAGCTACGTATAACCTGCTGCGCAGAAAGAGATTATTGCAAAAATTAGAATTAATGAGCACCGAGAAAAAGGTTGTCATCATTAAGAATGAAAAGGACATCAATCGATTCGTTAGTTCTATTCAAACCTAAAAAACAAACCTTACTATAATAATCACGGGGAACACAAAGCAGCACCAGAAATTGCACAAGGAGAATTACACATTACAACTTTTCCCCTATCCAATTCTAAGACTATGTTTGGATGTACAACTTCAATCTCTCCAATCTCTTCAATCTCTCCAATCTCTATATCCTCTCCAATCTCCAAAACCTCGTTGCTTTTTCGTGTTCCTCCGTGAAATCAACCCAGCCCCACTTCAATCATCAAAAAACAACTCATCCAGGTAAAAATCTCTGTTCTGCAATGAATAAGCATCTCTGCAATCCAATGTTCCGCTTCGCATAATGCTCAGACACCGCCCTTGCGCATCTGCAGATTCATCGTGGCCTCTGAGAAGTACGCAATGCCCTAATTCATGAAAAACTACAAACTCTTTGAAAATAGGAGAACTGCGATTCCAAAAGGTCTGATCAATGGTCACTTCATTATCGATAAATCGACCAAACATGCAGGAACCGGCTACGTTTTCCTGATGGATTTCTTCGATCTTTCCTAGGATATTAAGTTCGGTAAGGTCATAATCAAATCCCCTTCGATTTGCCTCCGCTTCGAAGGCCGAATAATATGGTCTTAGTTGTGGGTCAACATTTGAAAATCGTATATCTGGCTCAACCACGGGTTCAATGACTTCTTGCTGACAAGAGGTGAAAAGGAAAGTCAAAACGATAGCTGACAATAGGATTACATTCTTTTTCATGAGCAGAGAATTTAATTATGAAATAAAATGTAAAGTCAAGCCATATGCAGATTTTGGGTATTAAACAGGTCTCGATTTGAGTTTAGTATGAAGCTTTTTATGAATAGGCAAAATTGTCGGTATTGCTATGCTAAACACATAGAAAAGCCAACTCAATCTTAAAAATGATCAGTAGTAGAATGTAGTTATCGAATTCTGTAGAAGTAGGTTGCATTTTTTTTCAGATCATCAAAGTGGAATACATTTCCATCTTTATCAAAACAAAAATCCACCATTCGAAAATCAGCTTGACAGATGGAAGTGTGAAAAAGTAGTGATGTACTGATGGCAATCTGCCAATTTTCACCTGCTGTTATAAAAAAACATAAACCAATGATTGTGATGACCATAAATGG
Organism: Bacteroidota bacterium; assembly: GCA_039194925.1. Classification (GTDB taxonomy): domain Bacteria; phylum Bacteroidota; class Bacteroidia; order Chitinophagales; family Saprospiraceae; genus CAJXUU01. The sequence continues at coordinate 941 of JBCCVV010000119.1, read as the reverse complement.
AATCAGGGCGATCCAAAAGATTTCTCTTTTACCAACTACGAATTGATCTGCTTTTGTTAAAACATAGGTCTTCGATAAATAAAAATTGATTTTTACATCTTGGGCACCAAAATATTTATAGGACAAAAAATGCAGGAATTCGTGTGGAAGGACTAATACAATTGCTGTAAAGAATCCTAAAGTTGTCCAAAGCAATTTTGTTAAAATCGATGCCTCAATTTGAAAGATAAGCAGTGTAGTAGCTAAAACAAAGGCGGAAAGAAGCGACCAATACGCCATTTTCAAATACAAGTTCTTCCAAGCCAGATTGTCTGAAAACGTATTGAATTCGCGATGGTCTACCTTGTGAAGTAAGAAATAATTTGGAGATTTTAATTCTTCTATTGTTGGCCGCATGTATTTTGCACTATTCCTAAGTCTCTAAAATATGGAATAATCAAAAAAGCCTAGACATCTTTATCAACGAAGCGTTCGGTTATAGCCTTTTCCGTTTTGTAGAAAATAATGATGGTTAAAAAAACGATTATTCCTAATGAAATCAGGGTTGAGATCATATTGGAATAGGAGGTAAAATATCCCAAGAACCCCAAAAGGACCATGACAATGCCATATTTCTGCATTAAATCGGTAGAATATTCCTGCGCAAAATCCCATCGATCTTTTGATTTCATAGAGTTTTTAGTCCTGTATCCGTAGATGTGATTGATTTTTTTAGGTGGATATTTAGCAGTGATTATTGCGACCACAATAAAAATGAGTCCCGTTGAAGTACAAATGATAAATAGAGGATTAAGCCAGGTATTCATAAGATAAAGATTGAATTTTTGTAACCAAATTATCAAATAAAAATCAAATAGCGCGATATTTTCTATGGATATTGGACTAAATCAGACAAGAGTAAAAGTAGGAAAAGGTAAAAAGTAGGGGAGAGGTATGTTTTC
>JBCCVV010000118.1:0-19679 GCA_039194925.1 Bacteroidota bacterium | reverse complement strand
CCCCACAATTGAAAGAGGTATCCAAGGTTGATCGTCCTTTTATCCTTAAGCTATCAGCAAAAAATGCTGATAGCCTCAACATTCAGAAAAGGCAAATGGCAGCATTCATTCAATCAAATCGGGAACTATTGCCACAGGATATTGAATTCTCAGCATTGTATGGTCGAAAAGTTATGCCTTTTAGATTTAGCGCGGTTTATGAAGATCAATCTGAATTGATCAATCAGCTGCAAAATATTCAAACCGAAAATACCTGGGAGAGTGAAGGAATCCATCATCAAACTGTGTGGATGTTTCCTGGACAAGGGAGTCAGTTTAACCATATGGCTGCTGATCTTTATGAAATGGATATGGATTTCAAAGAGGATATGGATGAATGTTTTGACTTTGTAAAATCCAATTTTGATATAGACTATAGAGCTATTGTCTTTTCTGATGATAGCGAAAAATTGAATAAAACCGAGCATACTCAAATTGCCCTATTTATAGTTGAATACTGCTTAGCAAAAAAATTGCTAAACGCCGGTTTGAAACCTGATGTTTTGATCGGTCATAGTTTGGGTGAGTATGTAGCCGCATGCATAGCAGGTTGTTTGAGCTTGGAAGATGCACTCACATTGGTGGTACATAGAGGGCAACTCATGGGCGCAATGCCAGCCGGAGCGATGTTGCTTGTGCAAAAAACTGAGGAAGAGCTGACGGATTTACTAATAGCAGGAGTATCGATTTGTGTGATCAATTCTCCTAAGAGTATAGTGGTGGGTGGATCATTGGAACACATCGAACAACAGAGCAGGTTGTTCGATATGAATCAAATCAAATATCGAAAACTGAGGGTTTCGCATGCTTATCATACACCGGCTATGCAATCGGCATCCGAACAATTCGAAAAAATCCTTGAGGGTGTGACGTTTAATGATTTCGATGCCAAGATCGTTTCTACGTTTACAGCCCAATTTGTAGACGCCTCTACACTTGGTACCGGTCAATATTGGACGGATCAGATCATGCAGCCCGTCAGATTTACGAATGCAATAGAGGAGATTGCCAATTATTTACAAAACCCAATATTCATAGAAGTGGGGCCCGGCACGGGTTTGTCTTCTTTTCTCAAAGGTACCTTGGGAAGGTCAACCACTACGGTCAATTTACTTTCCAGCGCTGTTTCCAAAGAAAGTTCAATAAAAGTTTTTTATAAATCACTGGCCAAATTGGCTGTAAATGGAGTGCAGTTTAGCCTTCCTGAAATACATGACGGAAAGCGCGTTCCAATTCCCGGTTATGCATTTTTAAAACGCCATTTCTGGAAGCCTCAGTTGGGCTTGACCTATGATAATTTTGATGAAATAAGTCAGTCCTTTCATTACAACGATGAGACATTCAAAAATAGAAGAATTAAAAACTCATTTGAAATCAGGCTTAATTCGAACAATCAAGTTTCGGATCATATTTTGAAAGAATTGGATGCGCTGAATCAGAAATATCTGGAGGAAATGAAAAATTTGTTCAATGGGAATGCTCCTGTTATAGATCATCAGATTGCTGCTTATTTCGATAGTCAGCCCAAGCCCGGTGAAAGTACCCATGTTGCTGATCTGAGTACATTTCAACAAGGCGAAAAAACCAGGGAAGATTTCGTAATGCCCGATTCTGAAATTGAAAAAAAGATTGCCGCTTCCTGGGGAGAAATATTGGGTTATGATCCGGTAAGTGTCAATGATGATTACTTTGAAGCGGGAGGAAATTCATTACTAGCGACCCATCTTGTGAATAAAATTTACAATGACCTGCAGGTTGAACTTACCATTGCGGATGTCTTGACCAATAGTACAGTCAAAAACTTGTCTATCCTTATTGAGGAGAAATTGTTACAACAAAACAAAGCTGAACCTACAAATGAATTGATTATTTGAAATACTCGGATCAATTCGATTTCTTTTTTATCGACCTAATATTTTTTAACGCCACTACACAGTCATAAGATTAGTCATAACGGCCGGATAAATTTTGTCTTCATTTTTGACAAAAAAATGCCACCAAAATTGATTTTCATCCCATTCCTAGCCGTGGATTGCAATTCTACTCTTATGACACAAAATACCAGCTGTGTAGTTGCCTTCTAATACTACAACTACATATTTGTCTATGTATCAATTACTTGAAAAATTGAAAAGCCAGGGAGTCCATGTTTCCTTACACCGTGAAAATGAACTCAAATTGAAGTTTGGAGAAAATCATCCTTCTGAAGATCTGGTAAAGGAGATTAAAGACAATAAGCAGGAGATCATTGCTTATTTGAAAGAAAATCAAAGCAGCAATGGCTCGAAATCAGTAAGAATTCCCAGAGTGCCTTTCTCTTCAAGTGGATATGTTTTGTCATCTGCACAAAAAAGAGTCTGGATACTCTCACAAATGGAAGAGGGCTCGGTAGCCTATAATTTGCCTACTTATTTTGTCACCGAAGAAATAAACAATATACCGGTCTTGCAAGAGGCGATACAAGTCGTGGTTGATCGTCACGAAATATTGAGAACTGTTTTTAGGACGGATCAAAACAATGAGCCACGACAATGGCCAATAGAAAAAGAAGCATTTCCCATTCCACTTACCCTAGATGATTTTTCTAAAAATAAAGATGGAGAGCAGAGGGCTCAAGCTATGGCAGAAGAAGACGCTTACAAGCCATTCGATTTGGAAAAAGGTCCCTTGTTTAGAGTGAAGATATTTAAACTGGAAGGTGACAAAATCTTGTTTTACTACAACATGCATCATATTATTAGTGATGGGTGGTCGATGGAAGTGCTTAAGTCGGAGATACTTTCTAAGTACAATGCTCTATTATCCAATGCGAATGGAACTTCTTCCGCTCTACCCATTCAATACAAGGATTTCGCATCTTGGGAATCTGACAATGTACAAAACGGCTTTTACGACAAGCATAAAGCGTACTGGTTGAACCAATTTAATGAAGACCTTCCAACTTTCGAAATTATAAGTGCCGCGGAGCGACCACAGGTGAAAACGACCAATGGAAAGAAGTATCAACGTTTTGTCAAATCCAAAGGGATAGATCGATTCCGGGAGTTTTTATTGAAAAATGGTGGGACTACTTTTATGGGCTTAATGGCCGCGCTGAAAATCCTGATTCATAAATACACCCATCAGAATGATGTCATTGTTGGCACTGCAATTTCAGGCAGAAATCATATTGATCTTAAAGGATTAATTGGCTTTTTTGTAAATACGCTTGCGATCAGAAGCCAGATCGACGATGTGCAGAGTTTCGAAGATTTCTTTGCTGTGTTGAAAAAGAACATACTGGAAGCTTATGCCCATCAATCTTATCCTTTTGATGCCCTGATCGAAAACCTGAATTTGAAAAGGGATCTTTCGAGGAGTGCGATTTTTGACGTCATGCTGGTGTTGCATCAGGCTGAAGGAAACTATGATGGTTTCTTAATGGATGAAAATGCGAATGTTGAGCAAAATGTTGCGAGCATGTTTGACATCCTGTTCAATATCAACGAGTTTAGAAATGGGTTGCTTTTGGAGGTTTCCTACAATTCGGACATATATGGCGATTCGTTGATCGCTCAGTTTGTAACTCAATATGTTGGTCTCCTGGATACTTTGTTTGGTGAACCGAAGCAATTGATCCAAGATGTCAATTATCTCACGGAAGCCGATGAAAATCAATTAAATGAATTTAATAATGTAGAAGTTCCTATTTCGACAGAAACGGTAATTTCCCTGTTTCACAACCAAGTTGCTAAAACACCGACGGAAGTAGCACTGCTCTGCGGAGATAAATCGTGGACGTATCAAGAGGTCTTTGAACGTACCAACGCGATTGCCTCTATGCTCACCGAGAAATATAAACTCAAGCAAGGTGACAATGTAGGTGTATTGTTGCCACGTACGGAGGATTGTGTTTTTGCAATGATTGGAGTATTGAAATCAGGAGCTTGTTATGTACCGATTGATCCTGAGTTTCCAATGTCTCGGATCGAGCATATCTGCAAAGATTCCAACCTGGAATTGATCGTATCGGTCAAGGAATTGGATGGGATTACAAATAATCTTTCTGGGGAAACTTGCTATATCGATGATGAAACGCTGCTATCGTTTTCGGATAAAACTATTGATAAGAGTACATTCGATAGTCCGGCTTTTATTATTTATACCTCCGGTTCTACGGGAGTGCCCAAAGGAGTCATCCAAACGCATCAGACCCTTAGCAATCTGATCCAATGGGATATTAATGCTTCGGGATTGACGATTGGTGTACGACTTATGCAATATGCATCATTCTGTTTTGATGTGGCAGTACATGATACATTTTTTACGTTGTCTTCGTCAGGAAGCATTTATATTACTCAGAAAGAGGAACGAGTAGATACCGAATCATTGCTTAAGGTGATTATGTCAAAGTCTATTGGGATATTATCATTTCCATATTCTGCGCTTATCAACTTTTTCCAGCAATGTGATTTAAGTGATTTAGAAGGGCACTCGATAAAGAATATCATCAGTACCGGCGAGCAACTCTATGTGAAAGGCAATCTGAAAACTTTTTTGGAGCAAAACGAATCTATATTCCTCCATAATTTTTATGGGCCTTCCGAAACACATGTCGTCACGGCACACATTATGTCTGCCAAATCCGGAACGATTACGTTCAGGCCAACCATTGGAAAACCTATTAGCAATAGCCCAATTTATATTTTTGATAATCACCTCAAACCTGTTGCGACTGGCGTGAAAGGTGAGGTTTACATCGGTGGATCGAATCTGGCTATTGGTTATCGAAATCTACCAGAATTGACAGCGGAGCGATTTATCTATCATCCTCAACATCCTGAACAGCGGCTTTACAAATCCGGCGATTATGCTTATTGGTTGGAAGATGGTACCATTGTATATCTTGGACGTGAAGACAAGCAGGTCAAAATCAGAGGGTATAGGGTGGATTTGGATGAGATCGCGGTAAATGTTCTGGACCTGGACGAAATAGATGATGCCATTATCCTGGAAACCAAAAAAGATGATGAAAGCTACCTTACGGCCTATATTGTTGGTTCATTCAATGTTGATTTAAAGAAGATTCGTTTGGAACTGGAAAAGAATCTCCCCAATTACATGATTCCAGCTTTCTTTATCCAAATAGACAAAATACCGTTGACTTCAAATGGCAAAATCAAAACTGAGGAACTTCCTTCTCCATTTGATTCAGATGCAGTGTTAAGACAGGAATATATGCCTCCTGAAACAGAACTGGAGTCAAAACTGGTGGCTATCTGGGAAGAATTATTAGGCCGTGAAAAGATAGGAATCAATGAGAACTTTTTTGAAGTCGGGGGACAAAGCATAAAATTGATGAACCTGGTCAATTTGTATAGGAAAGCATTTGATGTCCAAGTGACTTTTTCCGAATTATTTACCATTACAACGATACAGCATCATGCGGAGGTCATTGAAGTAAAGCAATGGTTGAATACATCTGACAATGCACCTGTGGAAAGTGATGTTACGATAACTTTTTAAATCAGAAGAGGAAGATTATTTATCAATGTGTTAATCTCGGAAATTCCAATTTTAAGGAGTGGTAAAGTGAAATCTTAATTCAAATATTTAAATAGGATTAAATGAAAAGTGAAGTTTTAGATATTTTTCAAGAATTGAAAAAACTAAATGCCAGGCTTTATTTAGAAGATGGAAATGTGAAGTTGGATATTAAGCGTGATCTTCTAACTAAGGAAATACATAATGCAATTAAGTTTCATAAAGAAGATATTTTAGAGGTTTTATCAAACCATCAATCAGAGCTTCAGACGATCCCCAAAGCTGAGCTAAAGAAAAACTATCCGCTCTCACTTGCGCAAAAAAGGCTTTGGGTATTAAGTAAATTTAAAGGTGGTTTAGAGGCCTATAATATGGCAAATCACATAAATCTTTCAGGCAAGTATGACATTCCGAATTTGGAAAAAGCAATTCACAGTGTAATTGAAAGACATGAAATATTACGCACTGTTTTTAGAGAGGACGAAAATGGAACTGCCTACCAAAAAATTATTGATAGTTCGGCATTTGATTTTGAAATAACCAAAGTAGATTTCAGAGAGAACACCAATGCAGAAAAGGCAACCCTGGCGTATATCAAACAGGATTTGTATCAGCCATTTAATCTTTCCGAAGGCCCATTGCTCAGAGTATTTTTACTTAGACTTACAGATAGGGACTACATTCTCTATTACAACATGCATCATATCATCAGTGATGGTTGGTCCCTTGATATCCTAGCCAGAGATATCCTGGCTTTTTATAATCATTATACTGAAAATGAATCACTCAACATTCCCGATTTAAATATCCAATACAAAGATTACTCCGCCTGGCACTTTGATCAATTGCAGTCCGGTAAATTTTCATCTCATAACTCATATTGGTTGGATAAACTTTCTGATGATCTACCGGTCTTCAATTTGGGTACAACGGAATCTCGTCCTTCCATTATGACTTATAATGGGCATTATTTGTCCATGGATATAGGAATCAAGGAAACAGATGCGATCAGACTTTTTTGTTCGACTAAAGGGGGTACGTTATTTATGTTTCTGGTGACTTTGATGCGTGTACTATTTTATCGATATACCAGCGAAGGTGATCTTATTATTGGTAGTCCCGTAGCCGGACGTTCTCATGAATCACTGGAGAACCAGATCGGGTTTTATATCAATACTATTGTATTTAGAAGCAAGCTGGAAAGAGGAATGACATTTAATGAGGTCTTTGATTTGGTCAGTGAAGACATGCTGCTTGCTTATAAAAATCAGGACTACCCATTCGACAAATTAGTTAAGGATTTGCTACTTGATAGAGATACGAGCAGAAACGCTTTATTCGATGTGATGGCGGTAATGCAAAATACAAATGGGAGTGAACAATCGGAATTGAATGGCACAGCAAAATCAAATGGTATTCTCAGTGGAGGGCACGTTAAGAATAATGGTGAAGCACGCGCAAAATGCGATATGGAATTTAGCTTTCAGGAAGTTGATGGTCATGTTTGTATCCACTTTTTATTCAACCGGGATATTTATGAGGTTGAACAAATGTCGGCTTTATTGAAGCATTATCATAGCTTACTCAAATCGGTTTTAAAGAATACAAATCAAAACATTGATAAGCTAAATCTATTGTCGGCCAATGAACGTCAGAAATTACTGAAAACATTTAATGATACAGCCACAGAGTACAAGCACGGTAATACCTTTCTGGATGGGTATTACGAACAGATGTCAGCGAATCCTAAACAAATTGCGGTAGTATACGAAGATCGCAACTTGAATTACGGTGAGCTGGAAGAATTGTCCAATCAGTTTTCGAATTTTTTGCAAAGCGAGTTTGATGTGATCCCCGGCGATTTGCTGGCCATTAAACTTGACAGGAGTGAATGGATGTTGGTAAGTATTTTGTCAGTTTTGAAGCTCGGAGCAGCGTATATTCCAATAGGGATGGACTACCCGGAAGAGCGAATTCGTCACATTGAAAAAGATAGCGCATGCAAAATTAAAATCACTCAAGCTTTAATCGATCGTTTTCTGGAAAATCGAAGTCAGTATTCTAAAGAGAGGCCTGAGAATCAAGTGTCTCTGGAATCTGCAGTCTTTGGTATCTATACTTCAGGTTCGACCGGTATTCCTAAGGGAGTCTTGAATACACATGCCGGTGTATTTAATAGATTACAATGGATGAAGGAATACTTGAACGTAGGTAAAAGCGATATTCTCCTTCAAAAAACTCCGTTTACCTTCGATGTTTCTGTAGGGGAACTGCTTATGCCTGCATTTGTGGGGTGTCGATTAATATTTGCTCGACCTGAAGGACATAAAGATCCAAACTACATTCAGGATCTTATTGAAGCCCAAAGGGTGACCATTGTACATTTCGTACCCTCCATGTTGAGTATATTTTTGGATCATGTGCAAGCGGAAAAATGCAAAAGCTTAGAACATATTATATGCAGTGGAGAAGCATTGCCTGGAGTATCAGTAGAAGTTGTAAAAGAAAAACTTCCCTGGGTTCAAATCCATAATCTATATGGTCCGACTGAAGCAGCTATTGAAGTGTCAGCCGTTAATCTTACAGAAGTTGATACTAAGGTAAAAGGTGTAAGTATAGGAAAACCAATGGCCAATACCGAATTATATATTGTAGATGCTGATTTATCATTAAAGCCAATTGGAGTAGCAGGAGAGTTAATTATTGGAGGTGTACAGGTGGCTCGGGGATACTTAAATCGACCTCAACTGAGCGTTGAAAAGTTTATTCCTAATCCATACCGAAAAGGAGAAAACGCTTATCGGACAGGAGACCTGGCAAGATGGCTTCCGAATGGTGAAGTGGAATATATTGGAAGGATTGACAATCAGGTCAAACTTAGAGGAAATCGTATAGAACTTGGTGAGGTTGAAAATCATATTATGCGAACGGAATTGGTAGATAACGCTGCGGTACTGATTGCTGATAGAGAAGATGGTCATAAAAGTCTAATTGCCTATGTAGTGCCGAAGGAAAATTACACAGAAGATGAACTTTATGCTTATTTACGATCTCAGGTGCCTGACTATATGATTCCGGCACAGGTAGTGGAGATGGAATCTTTTCCTCTGACCAGCAGCGGTAAAGTGAATCGAAAAAAATTACCGGTTCAAAAATTGACCTTTAATGATGACCATATCGAACCCCCGAACGGAATTGTGGAAGAACAACTGACTGAACTCTGGTCACAAGTATTGGATATCGAAAAAGTGAGTGTTGTGTCTAATTTTTTCAGAGTTGGCGGTGATTCTATTCTATTGATGAGGCTCATAATAAAATAAATAAGAGTTTCGAGGTAAAGCTAGATATTGGCCAATTGTATCTGTCAAATACGATCCGAGGAATGGCAGAGCTGATTGAAAAATCTCTTTTGAACGAAAAAGTTTTTGGGGAAAGAGAGCAATTAAAGTTGGCTGTTGAGGTGGAGATTGAGGATCTCAAAAGCAAGGTGTTAGCTCAGATAGAGTCGCCTCATGAAGTTGAAGATGTATATCCAATGAGGGATATTCAGAAAGGAATGGTGTTGCAAAGTGAACTTGAAACCAATAGTGGTTTGTATCACAATCGTTATGTTTATCAAATACCTTCAGTTGATAAAAAAGTATTTGAAAATGCCTACAAGCTTTTAATTCAAAAACACGAAACCCTAAGAACCTCTCTGGATTTAACCAATTATCATCAACCTGTTCAAATCGTACGTGGGACTGTAGATTTTGAAATAGACCATCATGACATTAAAAACCTTGGGAAAGAAGAAAAGGAAAACTACGTAATTAATTATATGATTGCTGGACATCAGCAGCCTTTTGATCTAATGTCCGGTATGCTTTGGCGAGTCAGCTTGTTTAATTTGAATGAAGATGCTGATCTATTGTTGATCCAATTCCATCATGCAATTTTGGATGGTTGGAGTATGGCGTCATTAAATACGGAATTAGCGGATATCTATCAACAACTGAAAAATAATACCACACCTCATATAGAATTATTAAAAGCGACAAATAGAGATGCCGTAATTGAAGAAATAATAGATAAGTCAGACAAAAGAATAATCGATTTCTGGAAGAAAGAACTGGATGGTTATAAACGACTGGACATTTTCGAAAAGGATCAAGTCGATAAAACATTTGTGTATACGTATGATAAGGCTTTTAGAAAAAAAGTAGAAAAGAGTTGTAATCAGGATGGGACCACCATTCAATCCGTTATGTACGGAGCTTTTGTTTATGCTTTGAATGTCATCAGTCTGGAGAATGATTTTGTCGTTGGGATGATCTCACATAATCGACCATTAATTGAGGATGGAGACAAATTGTTGGGTTGTTTTCTAAATACCATGCCGGTAAGAAATAGGTTCAATACACTTTCAGAGTTGACCATATCAGCGTATAACCAAGAGATAAATGAATTAATCTTAAAAATTAAGGCACATGATAGATTAACTCTGTACGAAATATCTAATCAGTTGAATGAAAGTGCGGTTAATGATTCGCCTTTCTTTGATGTCCTGTTTAATTACATAGATTTTCATATCTACAATGAAATGTCGGCTTCCATGGATAAGGGGAGTAGCGAGAACTCAGAATCAGTTGAAATAGAGTATTTTGATCCGACCAATACCTATTTGGATTTAAGTGTCAATGTTTCTGGTGAGGGCATTCGTCTGGAGTATTTTTTGAAGAAAGACTTTAAATTTCAATTTGAATTAAAAAGATTACACAATCTTGTCAATATATTTCTGTCTAATTATTTGAAAAATGATCAGGTAAAAGTAAAAGACGTCAATTACTTATCGGAAGAAGAACGCAAGCAATTATTAAAACAGTTTAATAACACATCTGTACGTTATGCCTTGGATAAGACCGTAATAGATCTATTTAATGAACAAGCAAAAAGGACTCCAAAAGCAATTGCGGTAAAGTATGGATCGATATCGTATTCCTTTGAAGAATTTGACGGACTATCCAATCAATTTGCAAGATACCTTAAAACCCAATATCAGGTTGAATCAAATACGCTGGTCGGTATTCATTTGAAAAGAAGTGAGCGTTTGCCATTATCCATTTTGGCAGTGCTTAAAGCGGAAGGTGGGTATGTTCCAATTGGCATGGATTATCCCGAAGAGCGAATATCATATATTGAGAAGGATAGCAAGCTGGTAGTCATGATCACCGAAAAAGTGGTCGACGATTTCTTCAGCAATAAGGAGAACTATGAATCTGTTCTTTTATCCGCTCGACCTGCTCCAACTGACTTGGCTTATTGTATTTATACTTCAGGATCTACAGGAGCTCCCAAAGGCGTGGTAAATCAACACAACGGACTATATAATCAGATGTGCTGGGTTAAAAATGATTTGGGAATCGTCGGAGGTGAGCGTTTTCTACAAAGGACACCCCATACATTTGATGCTTCGATTTGGGAAGTATTATTACCTCTGATTGCCGGCAGTACACTGGTGATGATTGAGCCTGAAGGACATAAAAATCCGAAGTATTTAGCGCAGGTAATCAAGACTGAAAAGATAAATGTAGTTCAGTTTGTCCCTTCTATGCTTGAAATTTTTATGGATTATCTGGATTCAGATGACGCCACAAGTTTGCAGCATGTTATCTGTGGAGGAGAATATTTGCCTCAGACTTTAGTCCAAAAAGTCAAAACCCTGCTTACGGGTGTAAGAATTCACAATTACTACGGACCTACTGAAGCGACTATACAAGTAGTTACTGCTGATGTTACAGACTTTGATCTGACGGATGAAATACCCATAGGGAGGCCTGTGTCTAATACTCGAATTTACATCGTGAATGATCACCTTGGTCTGCAGCCGAGGGGAATTCCTGGAGAGTTGTTGGTGTCCGGAGTTCAGGTAGCGCATGGATATTTGAATCTTGAAGAATTGGCAAGAGAGCGTTTTATTGATGACCCTTTTGAAAAAGGAAACCGCGTGTATCGTACAGGCGATTTGGCCTCCTGGAATGCGGATGGAACGATAAAATTCCTGGGAAGAAAGGATAACCAAGTGAAAATTCGAGGAAATAGGATAGAGCTGGGAGAAATCGAATCCAAGGTACAATCATCGGGCATGGTGAAAAATGTGGCGGTATTGGTCTATGGAGAAGAGCGGAAGTACCTGATGTGCTATGTCGTTGCGGGAGAAAGGTATGAGGAGTCAATGTTGTTTGGTTATCTGGAGCGAAGCTTGCCTGATTATATGCTACCCAGTCGGATCGAGGTTTTAGAATCTTTCCCTTTCACGAGCAGTGGTAAGGTGGATCGAACAAGCCTGTTGGAAATGTCAAATGATCTGAAAATAAAAAGACAGATAATCGCGCCCAGGACAGAGAAAGAAAAAGAAGTGTTGGAAGTTTGGCAAAAAATACTGAGGTACGACGAGATTAGCATTGATGATAATTTCTTCAGAGTTGGAGGAGACTCGATAATTTCAATCCGGTTGATATCAGAATTGAACAAACAGTATGATATAAATTTGAGTATAACACAATTGTATCAATCCAGTTCGATCGCTGAATTGGTTCCAGTGATCGAGCAAGCTCAAATGGAAGGAGATGATCTATCCAATCGGCAAATGCTCAGATTGGAATTGGAAAAAAATCTGGAACAATTGCGACAAAATGTACTTTCAAATATTGATAATCCGGAAGCATTCGAAGACGTATATCCAATGCGAGACATTCAAAAAGGAATGATCTTATTGGCAGAACGGCATGAAGAACTGGGTGTATATCATAATCAACTTATTTATGAAGTACCAGCCGTAGATTCGGAATTGTTTGAACAAGCGTATCAAATATTAATCGAAAAACATCCTGTACTGCGAACATCGTTTGATTTAACCACCTATACCGTTCCAGTACAACTCATTCGTAAAACAATCGATTTTAATATTGATAAAATCGATATCAGTCACTTCAATGAAAATGAACAAAAAAACTACATCGAGGAATATATGTTGCAAGAGCGCAGCAGACCATTTAAGTCGGATTCAAAGATATTATGGCGAGTTAGTTTATTCGATAAAAACGAAAAGGAAAATATAGTATTATTTCAATTTCATCATGTGATACTGGACGGATGGAGCGTTGCATCTCTGAATACAGAGTTGTCACAGATCTATGCGGAACTCGAAAATAAAACGTTTAAGGGTGTAACAAAACTGAAAACGACAGAAAAAGCTGCAGTAATAGAGGAACTGTTGGATAAGTCAAATGAGGCGGTCAAAGACTATTGGACAACAGAGTTGGCAGATTACAAACGTTTGGATGTTTTTGAAGAAAGGACAAGCCTACAATCATATCATCAAAATTACGATTCGAGTTTCAGAAAACGATTGGAGCGCCGTTGTGAGGCGGATGGAGTTACTATTCGGTCCATATTGTATGGATCACTGATTTATGGGTTGAATATATTGAATGTCGAAAATGATTTTGTGGTTGGTGTTGTAACTAATAATCGACCTCAATCCGAGGATGGAGATAAACTATTGGGTTGTTTTCTAAATACAATACCGTTGAGAAATAGATTTGACGAGTTATCGGATTTATCCCTCGAAGCATTTTATAAGCATCAGGAAAATAAATTATCTGAAGTTCGACAATACGAAAGATTAACCCTGTATGAAATAGCTCGGATGATAGGAGACGTATCGGAAAAAGATGCGCCGTTTTTTGACGTGATGTATAATTATGTTGACTTCCATGCATACGATGATTTGAGATTGAGACAAAAAGAATCAACTGGGGAAGACATCAATGAAAGTATCGATTCAGTCAATTTGACAAACATGGTCCTGGATTTTTCCGTGAATACTTTTGGTGAAGGGCTCACTGTAGATTATCGCTTGACTAAACCCTTGAAATATAATTTCACGTTGGAGCAATTGCACTACTACATAGATTTGATATTGAAATGTTATGTTGAGGGCGAAACCGGCTCCATTGATGAATTAGACTATCTTACTTCAAAAGAACGAGAACTACTCCTGACACAGTTTAATGACACAGCAAAAGAGTATGCCGCTGGCAAAACGGTAGTTGATTTATTCGAAGAACAAGTAAAAAAGAATGGCAAAGCCATAGCGGTGCAATATGAATCGAAGAGTTATTCATATAAAGAGCTGGATGCCATATCGAATCAACTGGCCAGATACTTACATGGTTATTATGAAATTGAGGCTAATGATCTGGTGGGTATTAGACTTGAAAGAAGTGAAAGATTACCACTAGTGATACTTTCGATATTAAAAGCCGGAGGAGCCTATGTCCCTATAGGAGTAGATTATCCCGAAGAACGAGTAGCATATATTGAGGAAAATGGAGGACTAAAAGAGATCGTAACAGAATCAATCTTATTGGATTTTTTCAAAGTACAAGCAAATTATTCAGAATCCTCTTTGAAGAAAAAACCGGGATTAACAGATTTGGCATATTGTATCTATACATCCGGATCAACGGGTCGCCCCAAAGGAGTATTGAATCAACACGATGGCCTGTACAATCGTCTGCAATGGACACTTGCCGAAATGGAAGTCAATAGTGCTGATGTATTTATCCAGAAGACACCTTATACGTTTGATGTATCCGTCTGGGAATTTTTATTACCCCTGACCACAGGATCGAAACTGGTGATGGCTGCTCCGGAAGGGCATAAAGATCCAATATACCTAAAGAATGTAATTCAAAAAGAGTCCGTAAGTATTGTTCATTTTGTGCCTTCCATGCTGGGTTTATTTTTGGACATGAATGAGGGTGAGGTTATTACAGAACTGAAACATGTCGTGTGTAGTGGGGAAGAGTTACCAGTAGCCATGGTAGAGCGAAGTAGGGATTTATCTCCGAATGCCAGAATTCACAATTATTACGGACCAACGGAGGCGGCAATAGATGTGACTTCAATAGATTTGACAGAGGAGGATTTGAGCGGTGGAGTGAGTATTGGAAGACCAGTTCCAAATACTCGACTTTACATTGTGAATGATAATCTAGGTATTCAACCTATTGGAATTCCAGGTGAATTGTTGATTTCCGGAGTCCAGGTAGCGCAGGGATATCTGAACATGGAAGAACTGACCAGAGATCGTTTTATAGCAGATCCTTTTAACAAAGGAGGTCGTGTGTATCGAACCGGAGATCTCGCTTCATGGAATGCTGATGGGACAATTAAATTCTTGGGGAGGAAAGACAATCAGGTGAAAATACGAGGGAATAGGATTGAATTAGGCGAGATAGAATCCAGGATTCAATCTTCTGGTATGGTGAAGAATGTGGCAGTGCTGGTACAGGGAGAAGAGAGGAAGTATTTGCTGTGCTATGTTATGCCAGACGAAGGATATGAAGAGACATTACTGTATAACTATTTGGAGCAGAGCCTACCGGAATATATGATACCGAGTCAAATTGAAGTATTAGAATCCTTCCCGTTGACGAGAAGTGGCAAAGTAGATCGTAAGAAGATATTGGTACTATCCAGGGATTTGAAAGTAAAAAGGCAGGTAGTTGCACCAAGGACGGAGAAAGAGAAAGAGATATTGGAAATATGGCAAAAGGTACTGGGGCATAATGAGATAGGTGTAGAAGATAACTTTTTTAGAATAGGTGGGGATTCGATTGTTTCGATCAGGTTGATTTCGGAGTTGAATAAACAATATGATGTAAATCTAAATATTACTCAGCTCTATCAGTCAAGTACAATAGCGGAATTGGTTCCGGTGATAGAACAAGCCGAAAAGGGTGAAACTGACTCGAACGAGCGATTGGTACGGAAATTAGAACTGGAGGATGAGATAGTAAGTTTGAAGGAACATGTACTATCAAGCGTATCCCAGCCGAATGAAATCGAAGATGTATATCCAATGCGCGATATCCAAAAAGGGATGATTTTATTGGCTGAAAGGAATGTCGATCTTGGAGTATATCACAATCAATATGTTTATGAAATACCCTCGGTAGACCGTGATTTATTTGAAAGAGCGTATCAATTATTATTGAAAAAGCATTCAATGCTTCGGACTTCATTTGATTTGACAACCTATGAAAGGCCTTTACAAATTATTCGGAAGGATGCCGATTTTAAGATCGATTATGTTGATATAAGTCATTTAAGACAAAGTGATCAAAAGGAATATGTGGAAGCTTATATGCGATCAGGCCGTGAAATGCCCTTTAATACGCAGACCGATCTCTTGTGGCGTGTCAGCTTGTTTACGATAAGTGAAGATCAAGATTTGGTTTTGTTTCAATTCCACCACGCCATATTGGATGGCTGGAGTTTGGCGTCTTTGAATACGGAATTATCTCAGATATATACCAGCCTGCGGCATAAAACTTTTACGGAATTGGCACCCTTGAAGGTCAACGAAAAAAATGCAGTGATAGAAGAATTGTTAGATAAATCTGATGATCGCATAGCTGAATTTTGGAAAGAAGAGCTGGAGGACTATAAACGGCTGGATATTTTTGAAGAGAGAATTGAGCTTCAATCTTATTACCATAGCTATTCACAGAAGTTTAGAAAAGAGCTTGAACAACGTTGCGCAGCAGATGGAATCAGCCTTCGAACGGCATTATATGGTTCGTTGATCTATGGTCTGAATGTCATAAATTTGGAAAATGACTTTGTGGTAGGTGTTGTGACAAATAATCGACCCTTATTGGAAGATGGGGATCAACTTCTGGGATGTTATTTGAATACTATTCCTATGAGAATTCAATTTGACATGCTATCGAAACTGTCTTTGCCTGATTACTATATGCATCAAGAACAAAAATTAACTAGCATCAGGGAGTATGAAAGGTTGACTTTGTATGAGATCGCTCGATTATTAGGAGAGGTTTCTGAAAAGGAGGCGCCATTTTTCGACGTTATGTTCAACTATGTAGATTTTCATGCCTACAATGATCTTGATCTGGGTGGTAGTCAGGAGAAAGCCAGTGATAATTTAGAAGATGGTATAGATTCAGGAAATTTGACCAATATGGTTTTGGATTTTACGGTAAATACGTTCAATGGTTTGTTGAATGTAAACTATCGTCTGACCAGACCTTTAAAGCACAATGCCAAACTTGATCAGTTGCATAGGTATATTGATTTGGTGTTGAGGAAATATGTGGAAGGCGAATCGATTTCTGTAGGAGAGATAGACTATTTGACCACAAAAGAAAGGAATCAGTTACTCTATGGGTTTAATGACACCAATAAAGGCTATGCTCCGCAAAAAACCGTTGTCGGTCTGTTCGCTGAACAATTGGACAGAAATCCTGAAGCTATAGCAGTTCAGTTTGAAACAAAAACATATTCGTATCAGGAGTTGGACCGTTTTTCAAATCAGTTTGCCAGACATCTGAAAAATGAATTCAATATAGAATCCAATGATTTGGTAGGAATTCAATTGGATAGAAGCGAACGCCTGCCGATGGTAATATTGGCCATATTAAAAGCCAGAGGAGCCTATGTTCCTTTTGGGGTAGATTATCCAAAGGAAAGGATAAGATATATTGAAAAAAACGCTGAACTAAAGGTCATTGTAACAGAGGAAATACTGGATAAATTTTTCAAATTAAAAGCTAATTACTCTACAGCTGTTTTAGAAGAAAAACCGAAGATGGATGACCTGGCATACTGTATTTATACATCAGGTTCGACAGGGCAACCCAAAGGAGTATTAAATCAACATGATGGATTGTACAATCGACTTCTATGGACTCGGGAGGAAATGGAAGTTAGTCCGGAAGATATATTCTTACAAAAGACACCATATACTTTTGATGTATCAGTTTGGGAATTTCTACTTCCATTAATAACCGGCGCCAAATTAGTATTGGCGAAGCCAGAAGGGCATAAAGATCCTTCTTATCTCAAGGCCCTGATCCAAAAAGAATCGGTAAGCATTATTCATTTTGTGCCGTCTATGTTGGGATTATTTATCGAAACTGCTGATAAAGTTGAATTCTCGAGTTTAAGACATATCATTTGCAGTGGTGAAGAACTTCCCGCCGGAATGGTGGAACGAAGTCGAGAATTGTTTCCATCGACACAGATTCACAATTATTATGGACCAACAGAAGCAGGGATAGATGTGACGTCTATCAATGTTACTCAAGAGGATCTGAGCAATGGAGTAAGCATAGGCAGACCGGTAGCGAATACTCGAATATACATAGTCAATGATTCTTTGAATTTACAGCCATTAGGCATGGCGGGAGAATTGTTGATATCCGGTGTACAAGTTGCCAGGGGATATTTAAAATTGGAAGAATTGACTAAGGAACGATTTATAGATGATCCTTTTATGACCGGGCAGCGAGTATATCGAACAGGAGATTTGGCTTCTTGGAATCCAGATGGTACACTTCACTTTTTAGGCCGTAAAGACAATCAAGTTAAGATTAGAGGAAACAGAATAGAACTGGGAGAAATAGAATCAAAGATCCAATTGTCTGGTATGGTTAAAAGTGTAGCGGTTTTAGTCGGAGGTGACGAACGAAAGTATCTTATGGGTTATGTGATTCCGGAAGAGGACTATAATGAAAAGAAATTGTTTAGCTATTTGGAAGAAAGTTTGCCCGACTATATGGTTCCAAGCAGGATCGTTGCACTTGATATTTTTCCATTAACAACAAGTGGAAAAGTAGATCGCAAACGGATAGCTTCCATGTCTGAATCATTAGAGTTGCAGCGGTCCATTGTTGCGCCGAGAACAGAAATGGAAGAGAATGTATTGCAATTGTGGAAAGAAGTGTTAGGCAGCCAGGAATTTGGAGTGGAAGATAATTTCTTTCAAATAGGAGGAGATTCGATCGTATCTATAAGGTTGATTTCAGTATTGAATAAACAATATGATCTAAATCTAAGTATTACTCAATTGTATGAGTCTACTACTGTTGCTGAGTTGGTTTCTGTAATTGAAGAATCAAAAAAGAAAGGAACCAGCTACGCAGCATATCAAGCTGAAAGAGCAAAATTGGAAGATAAGTTTGAGGTATTAAGACAAAAAGTACTATCTAATGTATCTCATCCTGAAAATATTGAGGACGTCTACCCAATGCGTGATATTCAGAAAGGAATGGTAATGTTAAGCGAATTGCAATCGGGACAAAGCGTTTACCATGATCAATTTGTATATAAAATTCAAAAAGTTGATATCGAGCTGCTTCACAAAGCTTATGAGTTGTTGATTGAAAAACACGAAACGCTAAGAACCAATTTTGATCTGTCTACCCATGGAGAGCCGGTGCAAATTGTACAAAAGAATGTGAATTTTGCTGTTGACTACAACGACCTTAAGCGATTGAATGCTAAAAATAAAGAGAGCTACATTAAGGAGTATATGATAAACGAAAGGAAGAAACCTTTTGTTATGAATAAAGGATTGTTGTGGCGAGTAGGTCTATTTGAGTTAAATGATAGCTCTGACATGTTGATCATTCAGTTTCATCATGCGATACTGGATGGATGGAGTATGGCATCTCTTAATACAGAATTGTCACAAATATACCGACAGCTCGAGTTGGATAAACCCGTTGTTCTAAAACCATTGGATATAAGTAATAAAGATGCATCCATTGAGGAGGCTATCGAAAACAGCGACTTGAAGAATGTTGATTTCTGGAAAGAATATTTAAGAGACTATAAAAGACTGGATATTTTTCAAAATGAAAACATAAATCTGATTAGGACATATAATTATGGAAAGAATTTTAGACAACAATTAGAGGAAGTATGCCGTAAAGATGAAATTCCTCTTCAAACTGTTTTTTTTGGAGCATATCTTTTTGCTTTGAACATTATCAATTTGGAAGATGATTTTGTAGTAGGGTTGGTGACTAATAACAGGCCGGTTATCGAAGAAGGAGATAAACTGTTGGGTTGCTTTCTCAACACTATTCCAATTCGAAATAATATAAAGTCTGAAAAACTGAGTTTAACTGCGTATTGTAAGGCAGTGAATCAAAACTTATCGAATACGAGAAAGTACGAAAGAACCACTTTGCATATGATAGCGAAGCATCTTGCAGAAGAAGCTACAGATAGTGCTCCGTTTTTTGATGTGATTTTTAATT
>JBCCVV010000117.1:0-19762 GCA_039194925.1 Bacteroidota bacterium | reverse complement strand
TCATGAAAAGAATAGTCAACTCAATCCAAACACTGCGGCAATATACCTTATTACCCTGCGCAGTTATTTCATTATTTAGGCAATAACTTGGACTAAATCCGCAGAATATAAATGGAAATCACGGTGTTATAAACCCGTGTTTCACACCAAAATATGACATAAATCTATGTCATCCCCGACCTCTCAATTGTGGTTTCAATGGTATGTACTGAATCTAAAACCGAATAAATTAAAATCGTGCAAGTCCCTAAAAATTGATGTATCGTTGTAAACTGGTTTTCGATTTTGAAGGTTAAATTATTGAATTAATATTCTGCAAATCTATTTTCTGAAAAAAGAAACAATGTAAAACCAAGAACACTTACTGAAGTAAAAAAGTGGTTTAAATCAAAGCAAAATATTAAAGCAAAGATTTCGATACAATGTGGTTATTTGTGCAACACATTAACTATCAGTTGGCAATATATTATATTTTCATCATGAATGCAAGCCCTGTTTTTAAGAAAATAAATGAAGCATTTGGTTGAAGGGTTAAACGATTGTTCCAAAAAGCAATCCTAGCGCTCTCTTCAATTTTTCGCTCAGAAGCGATAATCTATTATAAATACTTACTCAATCTACGCCGAATTCCTGCTCGCGTTAATATTACCATATAAAGATCGCTTTACCAACTTTTTGTAGACTGCTTCATTCTCCTTTTCCTTTCCACTTTGGATCATTTGCAATGCATAATTCTGCACAAGGATCAATGGTAACACAATCTCTTCTCTGATCCGAATCGAATTGCGACTACGCTGTTCATTTTCCATCAACTCTGATAGACCCGTTACCTGTAGGATCACCTCTTTCGAAAGCTCGTATTCGGCATGCAGATAATTCCAAAAATCACCGTATTCTTTGCTTTCCTGCATATAGGAAGTCAAACTAAAAAAGCACTTTGTAAGTGACATCATACAATTTCCAATCAGATTGGCAAAGAATGGTGAATCGCGATAAAGCGCCTTAATCTCCTCCAATCTGTCTTCATCTCGTAATGCAGATATAGCAGTACCAATACCAAAGTATCCCGGAATATTTTGTTTCAACTGGCTCCAGGCTCCAACGTAAGAAATCGCCCTTAAATCACTCAATGTCAATCGACTCGATTTATTCCTTTTGGTAGGTCTGCTTCCAATGCGCGCATCCGAATAGTATTTCAAAGTCGTCATATGCTCCAGATAGGGCAAAAACTTGGAATGCGCTTTCAATTCCTTGTATTTGACATAACTTATTTCACTCAATTCTTCAATAAGCTTACGCTGCGACTCATTTATTTCTGCACTGCTTTGATGAACATGATTGTATAGTCCGGCAGAGACCATTTGTTCAGCGTTAAACTTAAATTTTTCTTCCGTTCCGTAGGTACTGGTTATGGTTTGGCCCTGGATTGTAATCTGAATTCCATTATTGGCTATACCGGGGCCCAGTGCAGCGTAAAATTTATGTGTTTTACCTCCTCCCCTGGCAGGTGGGCCACCACGTCCGTCAAAAAATAAAGCACGAATTCTATGCTTTTCACATGCTGCACTGAGTCGTTCTTTAGACCTGTAGATCGACCAATTCGCAGAAAGGTATCCACCGTCTTTTGTGCCGTCTGAAAACCCAAGCATCATAACTTGTGTTTCTCCCCTTCTTTTGAGATGATCACGATACGCTTCTATGGAAAACAGCTCCTCCATTACATCATCACAACCCGACATTCCACGCATCGTTTCAAATAAGGGTATGATATCAAACGCCAATTCCTGATTTGGGTGTATCCATCGAAAAAGTCCAAAAACAAACAAAACAGAATATTTATCTTCGGAATTACTAATAATATATCGATGGCAACCCGCTTCTCCATTTAAATCCTGAAGTTCAGGCAATTGTCTGATATTAAGAATCGTATCTTTAACCAATGAATCTGTAAATTCAGACTCGTCTATTGTAATATTACCATTAATCAAATGATCAACAAGGGCTTCATCTGATAATTCATCCAGGGATTTTTTTATTATTCCCTCCGCTTGAAGAATGGCCGTAACCGTGTCTCGATGCACATCCATATCTTGCCGGATATCAAGCGATGCCAGATGATTTTTGAATATCCGCACCTTTGTCATCAGCAGTTGTAATTCGGTCAAATAAAGCCCTTCATATTTATTTTCAACTACATGCTCAATCCGGGTAAGAGAATCCAAAATTTCTGTGTATGAAATTTTTTCCTTTGAAGAAAACATGGCTTTGTAAATCCTTGCCCTCAACTGCACAATTTCACTTTCCGCCTCTTTGAACGTAAGTTTTGTCGCAAGTTCCTTTAATTCATTATAATAGCATTTCATTAAGGTCATTCTCAGATCGTGAATCACCTGTCTTGTAGTCTCATGCGTTACATACGGATTGCCGTCTCTGTCTCCACACGGCCAAAATCCAAGTGTCAGCAATTCTGGATTATCCAATTCCGGTACTTGTCTCAGCAGTTCAGTATAAAAATTACCTATGGCATGATAGTAAAAATACCGACAAATATGAATGATATTTCGGGCTTCATCCAGAGGTGTAGGACTTTTTGAATTTACCAAAGATGTCAATCCCAATTGATGGAGTAACAAATCTATGTTCTCGATATTATTTCCACCTATCTCTTTTCTCAATTGAGCGATGATATTCAAAACCGGTGGTCTGTAAAATTGGGTTGGATGAGCCGTTAGTACAATTCGAACCCCAAATTTATTCAACTTATCTACTACCTCTTTCTTAGCATTGATATCTTCTCCAAGTAAATCAGACACCTCAATGATCTGGTTGTCTTCCAGCGTCGAAGGATTCATTACATCTTCAATACTATCAAAAAGCACAATTTGCCGTTCCACATACTGGATTACCTTAAACATAAAGCCCAACTTATCCTCCCCTATCACATCATGATTTCCGGCAACAAATTCATCCAATATCGAAACAGGGCTTTCTCCTTCATTCAACCTACGCCTGGAAAAATGTGTCAAGAGTGGTATCAGATGCCCGATTGGATTACCTTCCTGATAATACAAATTCAAAAAAAGACTGTTGTACATCTGAAATTTCTTGTACAACTCTAAACTGTCATAAGACCCATTATTTCCTAATGCCATAAACTTAGGGTGTGATTGAAAATTGAAAGTTGAAAATTGAAAACTTCGAATTATCCATTGTTAATTTTCAATTTTCAATTACTTACAGCGAATATGCACATTCATTTTCAAATTCGCGATCTTCTTTACCCGTTTTAAAAAATTGATCTACAGCAGCAGCACATTCCCGCCCTTCCGCAATGGCCCAAACAACCAACGATTGTCCTCTTCTCATATCTCCTGCGGCAAATACGTTTTCTACACTTGTTGAATAATGATCGGTTTTGACATTACCATTTTCATCTAATTCAACACCCAATTGAGTAAGCAAGCCTTCTTTTTTTCCATGTAAAAATCCGATAGCGAGAAAAGCTTTTTCACAAGGTACAATATGTACTTCCGCGTCCTCAATCATTTGATACGTTCCGTCTTTATCCCTTGACCATGCTACCTTTCTCGTCTCAAGACCTGAGAGATGAATACCATCTTCCGAAACAAAACGCTTGGTAAAAATCGACCATTCGCGTTGGCATCCTTCTTCCTGGGAACTTGAAGTGCGCAATACCTGGGGCCAATTGGGCCACGGATTGTCTTCGGCTCGTTTCACCGGAGGCTTTCCCATTAGTTCAATTTGAGTAATCGATTGGGCGCCCAGCCGCACAGAAGTGCCAATACAATCCGAGCCTGTATCTCCACCTCCGATGACCACAACATTTTGATCTTTCACATCAATAAGTATTTCGTTTTCAATCAAATCTCCGGCTACTTTACGATTATTTTGCTCTAAATACTCCATTGCTAAATGAACTCCCTTAAGGTGTCTTCCTTGAATGGATAAATCGCGCGCTACTGTTGCCCCACCACATAAAACAATAGCATCGTATTCGTTTTTCAATTCTTCCGTCGTTACATCCACCCCAACTTCAGTATGGGTAACAAACTGAACACCAGCAGACTCCATCAACGTTACCCTTCTGTCAATGGTGGTTTTACTCAGTTTAAAATCAGGAATCCCATATCTCAACAATCCACCGACACGATCATCCTTCTCATAAACGGTAACGCTATGCCCTTTCTCGGAAAGTTGATCCGCACATGCCAATCCTGCCGGACCACTGCCGATTATCGCAATTTTTTTGCCTGTGCTCCATTGACTGTTTTTCGGTTTCACCCATCCCTCGTTGTACGCTTTTTCGATAATAGACTTTTCTATGTTCTCGATCGCCACTGCTTCGTTGTTGATGCTCAGCACACAGGATGATTCACACGGGGCCGGGCAAATCCTACCTGTGAATTCGGGAAAATTATTTGTACTTGCCAGAAGCTCGTACGCTTTTTTCCAATCTTCTTTGTAGACGGCATGATTAAAATCAGGGATAAGATTGCCCAAAGGACATCCACTGTGACAAAATGGAATTCCACAATCCATACATCGAGCGGATTGCTCAGTGAAATGCGATTCTTCAACATCCAATTGAAACTCCTCAAATCCTTTTATTCGCTCCTCTGCGGGTAAAGAAGGAATGGTCCGCCGTTCGTACTTTTTGAATCCATTTATATCACCCATAACTTTATATTTTTCATTTAAAATTTCCCAAAAACCCATTGCTCTTTTATAAGTCGAGAAGAGGTCGGAGACTCACTCACTCATGTCTCTGTATGCTGCAACGAGGAAAAGATTTCTAACCACTTGCCGACTATACCCGACAACATCGCCTTCTTCTTCAGTGCCCAATCCGAATTGACGGATGCATTGACTGTCGTTTCCTCTTCATTAATATCTTTTTATACTCATGTGGAATAACTTTGATAAAATTATCTTTTTCCACTACCCAATTATTTAGCAACTTAAATCCAAGTGGACTTCCGGTGTGATTGGTATGTTTTCTTAAAAGCGTTCGTACCTTTCTCAAATCTGAAGAAGAAGGAGCCTCCAGCGAAACCATCTCTCTATTACAATTCTTGGGAATACTCTTTTCGGGTACATAGATATAAGCGATTCCTCCGCTCATTCCTGCTGCAAAATTTTGACCTATCTCTCCAAGCACAATCACTGTGCCGCCCGTCATATATTCACACCCATTATCACCGATTCCTTCAACCACCGCCTTAGCCCCACTATTTCGAACCGCAAACCGATCACCCGCCATACCATTAATAAATACTTCACCCGCCGTAGCGCCATACAGGGCCACATTACCAATAATAATGTTGTTTTCTGGAATAATAGTAGAATTCCTATCCGGGGCAACCGACAATTTGGCGCCGCACAATCCTTTTCCAAAATAATCATTTGCTTCCCCTTCCAATTTGAAATAAAGCCCCTTGATTGCGAAAGCTCCAAAACTTTGTCCGGCAGAACCCTTGAATCTGAACTGCAGGCTATCCTCTGCCAATCCTTCTGCACCATACTTTTTCACCACTTCATGAGATAGCATGGATCCAACAGATCGGTCGGTATTCTTAATTGAAATTACCGATTGAAAAGTCTTTTCATACGCACGTGCCAAATCCGTTTTCGCGATTAATCGATGATCAAGTACATTTTCCAATCTATGCTCCTGATTAATGGATTGGTACATAGTGTTTTTGTACACATTCTTTTCCTGATAGAGAATAGAGGATAGATCAAGGTTTTTTGCTTTCCAATGTCTTTTTTCTTTGTCGACTAGCAACAAATCTGTACGACCCACAAGCTCATTTACAGTTCGCACACCCAACTGCGCCATGATTTCTCTGAGATGTTGCGCCATAAAATTGAAATAATTGACCAAGTGCTCCACCTTTCCGGCAAACTTAGCTCTGAGTGTTTTGTCTTGAGTTGCAATACCTACCGGACATGTATTGAGA
The DNA here is from genome assembly GCA_039194925.1 of Bacteroidota bacterium. Lineage (GTDB taxonomy): Bacteria > Bacteroidota > Bacteroidia > Chitinophagales > Saprospiraceae > CAJXUU01. Next base: position 13,781 of record JBCCVV010000117.1, on the reverse strand, counting down.
TGGCATTTTCGCATGAGGATGCAACCTTCGACTACCAAAGCCGCTGTAGCAATCCCCCACTCCTCAGCACCGAGCATAGTGGCGATTGCCAAATCTCTTCCCGTTCGAATCTGACCATCCGTTTGCAAAACTACCCGATCTCGCAATCCATTTTTGACCAAGGTCTGATGTGTTTCAGAAAGACCAAGCTCCCACGGCAACCCTGCGTGTTTGATGCTACTAAGCGGAGATGCTCCCGTGCCTCCATCACTTCCCGAGATCAGAATATGATCCGCATGCGCTTTGGCGACACCGGATGCTATAACTCCCACCCCCGCTTTAGAAACCAATTTCACGCTAATACGAGCTTTGGGATTCGCATTTTTCAGATCAAAAATCAATTCGGCTAAATCTTCAATGGAGTAAATATCATGATGTGGAGGGGGTGAAATCAAACTTACACCTGGAGTAGCGTTACGTATCTTTCCGATATAAGTATCGACCTTATGCCCGGGCAACTGTCCACCTTCTCCAGGTTTAGCCCCCTGCGCCATTTTGATTTGGAGCTCTATCGCATTGGATAGGTAATTGATGTCTACTCCGAATCTTCCACTGGCAATTTGTTTAATGGCAGATCGTTCCCAATCTCCATTGGCTTTCTTTTTGTATCGAGTTGGATCTTCTCCTCCTTCCCCGCTGTTGCTCTTGGCACCAATTCGGTTCATGGCAATGGCCAATGTGCTGTGCGCTTCTTTTGAAAGAGACCCCAATGACATAGCTCCGGAAGCAAACCTTTTCAAGATCTCCTCTTTGGGTTCCACTTCTGCAATTGGAATGGATTGGGTATCCTTTTTTATTTTGAAATACGATCGCAAAACCGATGAATTATGTTCAAGTGTATCTACTTCCTGCGAAAACTTCTTGTACAACTCGTAGTCATTCATCTTTGTGCTGTGCTGTAGCAAATGGATCGTTTTAGGATTAAACAGATGATATTCACCTCTTCGTTTCCATTGATAATTACCTACATCGGGGAGTCGATCAAAACGTCTCGCAAACGCAAGATTATGTTTTACCATATTTTCCCGCTCCAAATCTTCGAATGTCAAACCACCAATTCTGGAAATCGTACCCTTGAAGCAGATGTCTACTACCTGCCTGTGTATACCTAAAATTTCAAAGGTCTGTGCACCTTTATACGAGGCGAGAGTAGAAATTCCTAATTTTGACATTACTTTAAGCAAGCCCTTTTTGACCGCTTCGATGTAAAACTTTTCTGCCTCATGATCTTCCAGGTCTAATTTCCCTGATAAAGATCGGGCAGTATCCAGGGCCAAATAAGGATAAATGAGATCGGCACCAAAAGACAACAAGGTAGCCACATGCTGAGTCTCCCAAATATCACCCGCCTCTACTAAAATGGCCACCTCCTTACGCAATCCTCTCTCTATCAAAAAATGATGTAAGGCACCCGTAATGAACAATGATGGTACATTCAATCTATCTGTACTCAAGTTTTTATCTGTAAGAATGATAATACGCTTATCCTCTTTGATCATTTGCAAAGAAGCATACACCATACGATGGATTGCTTTTTCTATTCCTTCACTTTTATCATAAGTAGCATCCAAGTAACTCACCTCCAAAAAATCTACATTACTTCTGATCAGGTTGGCATATTGCTGATGATTCAATATCGGATGATCTGTTCGAAGCACTTTTGCTTCTTCTTGACCGGCTTTTATAATCGTACTGCCACCGCCAATCACTGTAGAAAGTGTCATATAAAAATTCTCACGCAAGGGATCTATTGGTGGATTTGTTACTTGAGCGAATTGTTGCTTAAAATAATTGGCCGGATGTTGTGCTATTTTGGAAAGCACTGCCAGCGGAATGTCTGCTCCCATGGATCCGATGGGCTCTTTTTTAGTAGAGGTCATTGCAGCTATAATCAACTCTTCATCTTCAGAACTCATTCCACATGCCACTTGTCTTGTTCGTAATGGCAATTGATCTACAGCTCGTTCTTCTATATTCTCCAATCGATTGATGTGCAAAGCATTTTGCTTAAGCCATTGTCGGTAAGGTTTTCTTTGACAAATGACCGACTTCAATTCTTCATCCGATATAATGCGATGCTCATCAAGATCTGCCACCAACATTTTACCCGGTTGCAACCTCCCTTTATATTTTACGTTGGCTGGATCGATAGATATGCAACCCGCTTCACTCCCCAAAATCAATATCCCATCTTTCGTAACTGTATACCTCGATGGCCGCAAACCATTTCGATCCAATGTCGCTCCAACAACAGATCCGTCTGTAAAACAGATCGATGCAGGGCCATCCCACGGTTCTAAAAGCGCCTCATGGTATTCATAAAATGCCTTTTTGTGCTCCGCGATATGAGGATCATTTTGCCATGCTTCCGGTATCATCATCATCATGGTATGCGGAATGGATCGATTGGACCGCAATAAGAAATCGACCACATTATCAAAATTTCCTGAATCGGAAAGATAGGGGTCGCATACAGGCATGACCGAAACAAGGTCCGGTCTGTTCTTGGCTATTTTGGTCATGTATTGCTCACGCGCATTCCACCAATTTTGATTGCCTTGTATGGTATTGATCTCACCATTATGCGCGATACATCTAAATGGTTGAGCAAGTTTCCACTTGGGAAGTGTATTCGTAGAAAATCGGCTGTGAACAATGGCTATTGCCGATGTAAATTTTTCATTTTGTAAATCCAGATAATAACTTCTCAACTGAACAGCTGTAAGCATTCCCTTATACACTATCGTTCTGGAAGATAAAGATGCGATGTAAAAGTCATCTGTCAAGTCGTGATCTGAAAAGTAAATTTCTTTTAAAATAGAAGATCTTAAAAAGTAAAATCTACGTTCAATATCTTTATTGTTGAAGCCTGTAGTCTTGAAAAAGTATTGTCTTATAAGCGGTTCGGTTTTCCTGGCTGATTCTCCAATCATACTATTATCTCTGGGAACATCTCGTTCGAAAAAGATAATAAAGTCTTTTTGCCTTGCCCATTTCTCAATGACCGATTCACAATAGCTGCGTTCCTGTTCATCTTGCGGCAAAAAGAACATTCCTACTCCATATTTACCCGTTTTGGGAAGTTTTGCTCCAGATTTAGTCAATTCATTCTTAAGAAAATGATGAGGTATCTGTATTAATATACCAGCGCCATCTCCAGTATTTTTCTCAAAACCACAAGCACCACGATGCTCCATATTTTCAAGAGCGATTAACGCAGAATCAACCACATATCGGGTCGGAATAGCTTTCAAGTCAGCAATCAATCCAACACCACAAGAGTCTCTTTCCTCTTGGTTTACATAGAGCCCATTATTCGGTTGCCCGATGTTCAATAGCTCGTTTTTCAAAAGCGCATTGTTCGGAAGCTCATTATTCTGTTCTGCTGTATTCCCTTTTCTATTCACAACCCTATATTTTAATATTAAAAGGCTTTCACCCTAAAAAACCCTATTCCCCGCACCATATATCCTTATACACCAATGAGCCCAGTGACTTTTCAGCCTGAGCTCTTCGGTTTAAAAGCAAATTAGAATCAGTTCCTTTCTCAGTCGGATTTATAAGATCATATCTGTTATTTCATGTAGTAGTAAAGCGTTTCCAGCATTTTTTAAGTAGTGAGAGTTAGCGTTTGTTATAAATTTATATCGAAAGAAAAATCAAGGATTTATGGTTCTGGTGAAGAAATAATTAACGAGTTTAGCGAGCTAAGTGAGTTCATTATTTCAATACCATGGTTTATAAAGCATTGTTTTTTATTTGATAAAAATTGCAACATACTCTTATGCCGAAAACGCCCATTGCTGACCTCCTTCATCCATCATCCCGCTGTAAGCTTCCATTTCATGCTCTGTAATATCAAGCCCTTTAAGCTCATGTTCGGCCGAGACTCGGATTCCAACGGTTACTTTTAGAAAATAAAAAATCGCAAACGCTGTCGCAAATGCAAACGCACCAACAGCAGCCACACCAATAAGCTGAGAAATAAACTGATCCCATCCCGCCTTTGTACCAAACAATCCCACGGCAAGTGTTCCCCATACACCGCATACCAGGTGGACTGATGTTGCTCCAACAGGATCATCTACCTTCATTTTGTCAAAAAAGACTACAGAAACCGGAATAATCAAACCTGCAATAAATCCAATAACGATGGCCCAGCTCGGATTGGTCATCAAATCTGCGCCAGCCGTGATCCCGACAAGACCACCCAGGATACCATTTAATACCATGGAAAGGTCGTGTGTCTTAAACAACAGATAACTCATAATAAAAGCCCCTATTGCTCCCGCAGCAGCGGAAAGTGAAGTGGTGACGAAGACGAGAGAAACATTCCCCGGATCAGCGGATAATACCGATCCCCCATTGAATCCGAACCAACCAAACCACAAAAGAAATACGCCTACCGCAGCAAAGGGTAGACTGTGACCTGGTATCGCTTTGATTCCTGATTTTGTATACTTTCCTTTTCGAGCGCCGAGGACAATCGCCCCAGCAAGCGCGGCAAAGCCACCAGCCGCGTGTACTATCGTAGAGCCAGCAAAATCATAGAACGGTACGTCCAGAGAATCTAACCAACCACCACCCCACTTCCACATGCCAATAATGGGATATATAAACGCAACAAAAATTGCAGAAAACAATAAAAACGCTCCTAACTTAATCCGCTCAGCTACAGCACCCGAAACGATCGTTGCACAAGTAGCGGCAAACATAGCTTGAAAAATAAAATCACTGTAATACGAATAGGCTCCGTCCGCATAGGCTATCCCTCCGGCATCTCCCTCCGGAGCAATGGCACCAATTCCTGAAAATCCAAAATACCCTCCCGCAAATACATCTCCGGGATACATCATATTGAATCCTACGAGATAATAGGTTATGAGCCCTATTCCAATGATCATCGAATTTTTAAACAGTATATTGACGGTATTTTTCTTCCGCACAAATCCTGCCTCAAGGCTGGCAAAACCCAAGTGCATGATAAACACTAAAGCTGCTGCGATGAGTATCCACAAATTATTGACCGTATACAAAGTTTCGTTCATTCTAGTTGTTGTTTTGTAATTTGTAATTCTTTATTTTTAATTCAAGATTTAATCTGTTTCTGCCATTTCGATAATTCCACATGCGTACTTCTCCATTGAATTTTTGGAGTTCAAAATTATAAGCGGCCCATTCATAGTTTTCCTTACCAAACTCGTATTTCGCTCCATCTACACGATGTTCTTTGATGGTGGGTCTGTAATTCCACTCGCACCATTCGCCGTTCATTCTTCTTAATTCTCCAGTCCACTTTAAAAATTCTGCTTTTTGAATGATTTCAATACTCTGTTTCATAATCTATATGTTTATACTTTTTGATCCCTCCAATCCTGATCTAATATTTTTGATAGACAATACGGGTGTCACCAAGATCAATCCATCACCATTTTCTCCGGTATGCGCGGCTTTGGCAATCGTTTCATAAGCCGTCTCTACAAATTCATCGGACAATATGATTTCCAACTTTATCCGCGCGATATATCCGGCATCATAAATAGCTCCTCGATAGGACAATTCCTTACCCTTCTGATGACCAAATCCCTTGACCTCGTAAAAGGTGAAGAAGTGAATGCCTTTTTCTGCCAGACTTTCTTTAACTTCATCAAATTTTCGGGACCGAATTATGGCTTCGATTTTTTTCATAAAATTTCATTTGCAAACAGCGAACTAATGTGTCCAAAGCTTGTTTACCACTAATTATTAAGCAATATTACATGCCCAACCCTACCATAACAAGTCCAATTAAGTGTCATTTGTGTTCACAAAACAGCCTCAAACAGACACAACAAATTGATTTATAATTACTTATAAATACGTAAATTGTTATGCCAATCTCTAAAAGTGATTCGTTATTTACACTGATAAAATCCTTAACTCGCGGAGAAAAGAGGCATTTCAGGTCATTTGCACAACGCGAATCGGAAGCGAGTTCACTCAAATATCTACAGCTTTTTGAAGTACTGGACAAACAAAACGAACCCAATGAGACTGCATTAATCCAGCAATTTGATAAACGTCAGTTGTCCAATCTAAAAAGACACCTCTACACTCAAATCTTAAGCAGCCTTCGATTGCAAAAACGAAAAGACAATGTGGCTATTCAACTTAGAGAATATTTTGATTTTGCCAATATCCTTTACGGTAAAGGGCTTTACTTGCAAGCACTAAAGATTCTGGACAAGGCAAAATCACTTGCCATGAAAATCAATGACGAGCTTATATTGCTTCAGCTTCTGGAATTCGCAAAAGTTATCGAAACGCGGCATATTACACGTTCGGGTGCTGATCGAGTTGCGTATTTTACAGAGAATACGGACCAATTGATTTCCAACATCAATAATCGCATCATGCTTTCCAATCTTCGAATCAGCTTACACGGTGGATATATAAAATACGGTCATGTACATTCAGAAGATGAAGCCAAAAAGGTAAGACTTCGATTCAAGAAAACCCTGGACCTTGTAAATGAATCCAGTCTTGGATTGATCGAACGCGCCTACTATTATCAATCAAGGGTCTGGTATCATTTTATTTTATTGGAAATGAAAGAGTGTTTTGAAAATGCTGTCCAATGGCTTGATTTATTTAAAATGGAAGGAAAATATGTACAACGGGACACCAATCTCCTGATGCGTGCATATCATTACATTCTGACTACGCTTTATCATCTGGGAAGGCAAGAATCCTATGTCAACTATCTCGAAGAATTTGAAAAATACAGAAAAGATAATTACCACAAATTCAATAAAAACAGTCAGATCATCAGTTTTATCTACGTCCACAATGGAAGGCTAAACAATTATATTCTAACCAAAAACTACAAAGCCGGGCTGCATGCCATTCCAAAGACATTGGCACGCATAAAACGCTATCAAAACAACCTCGATAGTCACCGAATTCTCGTATTGCATTACAAAATTGCATTGCTCTATATTATGGCGGGTGAGGCAGACAAAGCCATTCCGTATCTTAACAACATTCTCAATAACAAATTGGGTAATTTAAGAGAAGACATACAAGGGTACGCACGACTCGCCTATCTTATGGCACATTACGATATTGCAAATTATGATGTCGTCGAACGCGAATTGAGGTCTATTAAAAAGTATTTCAACAAACACGCTACAGAAAGCACCATGCCCATGCTTATCTTGAATTACTTCAAAAAACTAACCGAACAACCTTCCAGCGAACGCAGAGGAACATTGCAATCCTGGTCCAACGATTTGAAAGAACTCTTTAAAAGCAAGTACGAAAAAAGAGGTCTGCTCTATCTCAACATCCAGGAATGGGTAGAAAAAAAGCATTAAGCAAATAAAAATGCCTCGTTGTAAAGCAACTGTTTTGGTCTCCCGAAAAAAAATTGGTGTTTAAATGAGTCTGATAATTCCTTCGTACTGGTTTGTCATAGCATTAATTATGAAGCTGTAGAGTACCTTTTGGGACTCTAGGTGACAATAAAAAACGACATTCAAAATTGCAGCCAGAACAACAAACTGAAATGGAATTCATTGATTTTTAATATATTGAGCAATCTTCGATCAAGAATCGAATGCTTTAAATAACTCCAAAACACACAAAAATGGCAGAACAAGTTACCGCTATACCTGATACCGCTACACCTAAACCTACCACTGCATCTAAACCTTCCGCTACAATCAAACCGGCAACTTCTAATGAAGCTGTTATTGCATCTGGTTATAGTGCGGAAGCATTGAAAGATGAAATTGGTTTGATGCTCAACTATGCTGTCAACAGTGGGAAAGAAATACCCAATACATTAGTGTTATCTGAAACTGCCACCTCTTCCGAGATATTGGATAGCTATAATGCAATTCGTAAAGTTATCGCTCCGGTTACGGTAGAATCCATTCGGTACATCAATTCTCAAATGATTTTGAAAGGGAAATCAAAAAATTGGTATCGCATTCCTATCTTCTCTAAATGCGTTATAATTGCGGCTATTTCTCTGGTTACGTTGATTCTTATAAGTATTTCGGGAGATGTAAATGAAGCGAATCAAGCAAAGGGTCTTTTGAATTCTTCGGGCTTGATACTTTTCAAAAATTTAATTTTCATTTGTGCCGCTTCTCTTCTGGGAGTAATGTTCTATCTACTGAAGTCATTTGCGGATAAAATCAAAAATTATACTTTGCTGCCGGCCAATGCGATAGAGTTGAATGCATCCATTATTATTGGAGTCATTTCCGGTTTTGTAATTTCTGAACTCTTTACCTACTCATTTGATAATGTCGGAAATGATAACATTGAATTTCATAAAATGACCTTGGCACTTTTGGGCGGATTTTCTTCGGATGCTATATTTTCCGGGCTTCAGGGAATTGTCAATAAATTCAAGAATTTAGTAGGAAGTTAATTCATGTCGAGATAATTCCGAATTGATTTACTCCATATGTGATTTAACATCATCGTTAGGACATGTAAATTTCAAAGGTAATTCTGGGATATTTTTTAATTTCTGGAAAGTAAAGTAAATTACCACTTTAATCAACGTACAGATGAAAAGAAGAGATTTTCTAAAACATTCCGCCGCCACCAGTGCTCTATCCCTTTTGCCATTAACAAAACTTTCTGAAATGATTGGTCCAGAATACAAAATGGGCTATCAACTATTCTCAATTCGGGACGAAATGGCCAAAGATCCTATAAAGACATTAAAGGCACTTCGTGAAATGGGGTACGCTGATTTTGAAATTTATGGATACGATGCTGAAAAAGATTCAATTTATGGATTTCAACCCAAAGAATTTAAAAACCGATTGGACGATATGGGTCTGACAACAACGAGTGGCCATTATGGATTTTCGCCCTATCTGCACAAACCGGAAAACGAACTCAAATGGTTTGTGGATAAATGTATTGCTGCGGCCCAACACATGAATCAAAAATACATCACCTGGCCCTGGCTTGATCCAGCGTATCGAACGATTGAGAATTTTAAGATCATGGCGCAAAAATTGAATGTAATCGGACGGCAAGTAACGTCTTCAGGTTTGGGTTTTGCCTATCACAATCACGGTTTTGAATTCGAGGATCATAATGGTGAAAATGGGTACGATATCATCTTAAAAAGTACCGATCCTGATCTCGTAAAACTGCAAATCGACATGTATTGGGTAATGCATTCTTCCAATTATACCCCAGCTGAACTTATAGACCAGCAGCCTGGAAGATTTGTGATGTGGCATATCAAAGACATGGACAAGGTTACAAGGGATTACACAGAATTAGGAAATGGCTCGATCGATTACACGAAATTGCTTCCCGATCCCAAAAAGTCAGGTCTCGAATTTCTCTATATTGAACAAGGAGGAAATTATGCGCACAATTCTTTGCAAAGCGCTGCAGATAGTGCGGAATATTTTAAAAATAATTTGCAGCAAAAACTATAAATTCATTCTCAATTTCAGATCAGGGTAATTCTTAGATAGAAGTCCGAATCCGAACCATTCGGAGGATTTTTATAGTCAATAAAGGTAGTTTTACAGCAGGTAAGTTTATATTTGGTAAGCTATCCAAATCAACAAAAACAGGCATTCTTAACACTCAATAAAAAAAATGATCGAAACAAAACTTACCCGTTTTGATGAGCTACAAGATCGAACTCCAACTGCTCATCAAGTAAACGGACTTGACTTGGTAAGTGTACGATATGATGACAAGGTATCCGTTCTTTATGGAAGGTGTCTGCATCGCGGTGCGCTGATGGCCGATGGATACATAAGTGGTGATAACATAATTTGCGGCCTCCACGGTTGGGACTATCGATACGATACAGGCGTCTCCGAATACAACAATGCAGAAGTCCTTTATAAATTCAAATCTGAAATAAGAGATGGATATGTATGGGTAGATGAAGATGAAATAAACCAATATCTCGTCAAACATCCACAACCTTTTAATCGCAATGAGTATCAAGGGCAGTATGCCGATACTCATCCCGAATCCACGGAACCCTACACCAATTATATCAAGCATTTATCAAAATACGGACTTAAAAAATATGGTCATCATGGTCCTTCCGCAAGTATGGGGGTGGATCGGAACCTGCTGCCGAAATGGGAGAATATTCAATTTCTTCCGGCTCAATTATCTCGCAGACCCTTGATGGATGATGCAGAGGTAAAGACTTCGGTGGTTATAGGTGCAAATGCTCAAAAACCTTTACAGTTAGACATTCCAGTCTTTGTGTCAGACATGAGTTTTGGCGCTTTATCGCGAGAAGCAAAAATCGCTCTGTCGAAAGGGGCTGAAATGGCTGGCACGGGAATTTGTTCAGGAGAAGGTGGAATGTTACCAGAGGAGCAAGAAAACAATTCGCGCTATTTTTATGAATTGGCTTCGGCCAAATTTGGCTTCTCGTGGGATAAGGTCAAAAAAGCTCAGGCTTTTCATTTCAAAGGTGGTCAAGGTGCAAAAACAGGAACTGGAGGTCATCTTCCCGGCAATAAAGTCAGCGAGGAGATCGCAGCAGTGCGGGGATTAGAGCCTGGACAGAACGCCATCTCACCACCTGCGTTTCCAGATCTGATCACAGTAGAGGATTTCAAGGCATTTGCGAATGAAGTACGAGTAAAAACGGGAGGCATTCCAATTGGCTTTAAAATAGCAGCGAGTCATATTGAAGATGATATTGATTTTGCTTTGGATGTAGGCGTGGATTACATCATACTGGACGGTCGAGGTGGTGGCACCGGATCGGCACCTACTATTTTGCGAGATAATATCAATGTAGCTACTATACCAGCTTTGGCAAGAGCAAGAAGACATTTAGATTCGATAGATAGAAAGGATATCACTCTCGTAATCACAGGAGGATTGCGCGTACCCGAAGATTTTGCCAAGGCGATGATGCTGGGCGCAGATGCCATTGCTGTTTCAAATTCTGCATTGCAAGCTATTGGATGTCTCGGTATGCGCGCGTGTGGATCGAATAACTGTCCGGTAGGCATTGCTACACAAAAAGAAGGATTGAGAAGAAGATTGATTATTGACGAATCGGCCAAACAATTGGAGCGGTTTTTCAATGCCTCTACAGATTTGATGAAGGTTGTCGCTCGAAGTTGTGGGTACGACGATTTTTCCAAGTTTCAATTGAGTGATTTATCTACGCTGGATCATCAAATGCATCTTTTGACGGGCATACGATATGCGGGTGTGGCAAATAGAATGTCATGACTATGGTCATAAACATTTTTGTACTGGTCTTGCAAATTTACCTTTTGATAGGGTTATTAATAGCCGTGTTGATCCAACGTAAAGGATTGAAGAAAATTGATGCGACGGTGGAAGGTGCGGGGGTTTGGTTTCGGGTGCTTACCTTTCCCGGGATTGTTGCGCTTTGGCCGATACTGCTGAGTAAGTGGATGGGAGTGAAAAAAGTACAAACGGACGAAAATTAGCATTACGGAAATGGGTTAACCACGAAGGCACTAAAAACAAAAAGGTTTTCACTCAGGATTCATTGTGCGGATCTTAGTGCCCCTTCTGCACTCCATGGTTTAAAAAATGAAAACAACAACATGAATAGTAATCAACGAAAATCTCACTTCCCCATTTGGATAGTACTGATCACCCTGGTCACTACCCTACTCCTTCTTTCTAAATACTACTAAGCAATGAGCAACACCTACACCGCAGTCTTATGGAATCCATTTAAAAAGAAGTACGACAGGATATTGGCCTTAGCCATTGCCTTGATTGTAGTTTCATTCATTGGCCTACAGTTTATTTTTGATGCTAATATTACGGTGGAGACGTTGATCATTCGCACCACTTCTTTGACTGCTGTTTTCCTTCTCCATTTTATTCTGATCATTGGGCCGTTGTGTAGATTAAATCCATCTTTCCTGCCCTTGCTTTATAATCGAAGGCATCTGGGCGTAACGATGTTTCTGTTTGCCGCGGTTCACAGTATTTTCTGCATCATCCAATTTCATGCACTAGGGGACATCAATCCAATTTCCAGCATCTTTCTATCAAATACCAAGTACTTGACAATCAGTCAATTTCCATTTCAGGTATTTGGATTTTTTGCGTTTCTCATCTTTTTCCTGATGGCGGCTACAAGTCACGATTTCTGGTTAAAAAATTTAGGTCCGAGGTTTTGGAAGAACATGCACATGCTGGTTTATGTGGCTTATGCGTTGATCATCCTGCACATAGCCTTAGGAATCTTACAATATGAGAATAAATTGGTGTATTGGATATTATTGATTGTCAGTTTTGGTAGTGTAGCGGGAATGCATTTGGCGGCAGGATGGAAAGAACGAAAATGGTTGGCTGATCAACGGAAATACGTCATCGAAAATGGATATGCTGAGATTTGTAGTATCAACGAAATTCCCGATGACTGTGCCAAAACTGTATTTGTGGGTGGACAAAACATTGCCATTTTCAAGTACGACAACAAACTCTCTGCGGTAAATAATGTCTGCCGACATCAAATGGGGCCTATTGGTGAAGGAAAAATCATTGATGGATGCATCACCTGCCCATGGCATGGCTACCAATACCTTCCCGAAAATGGGCAATCCCCTCCTCCATTTACCGAAAAATTGGAGACGTATCAACTGCGATTGGTAAAAGATCAAGTGTGGGTCAATCCTAAACCCAACGCCGAAGGCACTTATGTAGAACCCGTAAAAATTGGACAATGAGCACAGCAAATAAAGATTTCTTTATCGGATGGTTGGGCAATACTAGTGATGTACAAAAGCGATCCATTCAGCGATTGTTGATTCCTGTTTTTGTGGCGATACCGCTAATTTTGTTTGTGATTGTATTTTTTGCCAAATCGTTTGGGACCGGAGTATTTGAATTGGGCAAGGTGAAGGAATTTTCAGGCACTTATTATGATGAGCCTTTTCCTGTTTTGATTTTGGATGAAGGACCATTGGAAGCGGGTATAGATCGACATGCCCTCTTGGTTGGATTTGGTAAACATGGGGCCAAGACATTTACGGGCACAGCTGAAAAAACACACGGTAAGCTGCATGGAAAACGGCTTAAAATTCAAGGAACTTTGATTTATAGCGAAGAAAAGACTTTGATTGAGTTGACAAAGAAAGAGCAATCTATATTGTCCGTCGAAGGTGGCACTCCTCAACCCGCAATTAAAACAGAGCGAAAGAAGGTATCATTACAAGGTGAGATTTTAGATCCCAAGTGCTGGTTTGGGGTAATGAAGCCAGCAGAGGGCAAAGTACATAAGAGTTGTGCGATTCGATGTATTAGCGGAGGAATACCGCCGGTATTTCGGCATAGGACTGATGCGGGAAATGTGTATTATGTGCTGAAAGGGTTGAATGGAGAAGATATCAACCATGAAGTGCTAGGGTTTGTGGGAGAAGGTGTGAAAGTGAACGGGAACGCTTATGAGGTGAATGGGTGGAAGGTGCTGGAGGTTGATCCCACTAAGATTTCCTACTCTGGATAAATTGCATTTGATAACTCTGTTATGTTTTTGATTTATAGCTTTTTGGGTGTGTAGAATTTCAGGAATGTTGTGTAGAACTTGCCTGACCACAAAGCAGTGAGGATAATAATTGAGACTGTTCAAATAAGTGTGTCTACTAAATTAGCACAATGAAAGAAGAACAAGAGAAAAAAGAAGATGATAAATCTTTGGAAGAAAAATTAAAGCTACATCTCCAATCAAAGAATCGAATATTGGG
>JBCCVV010000116.1:0-20017 GCA_039194925.1 Bacteroidota bacterium | reverse complement strand
GCCGAAGCCCTAAACCGTAATATCAAAAGATTCATCGGAGTCAATTATGGAATAAGGGAGCTCGATTATTTCTATCATAGATTGGATGTTCTAAATACCTAGCACATTAAATTGGGAATTAGCCCATCCAAGATATCCGCAGGAATTATAGTTGTGTTTTTGGAATCAAATCAATTATAGCTTTGTTCCAATATCATATGCACCAACCTTATGAGAAACTTACAATTACTTATACATTTACTTGTCATAACGATACTTGGTGTTTTCACTTTTCTTATAACCTCTTTTAATATTGAATCCGAACTTATTACCGAAACGAAACCCTACATTGCATGGTGTGGAACAGGTGCCTACAATTCATCCACAGAGGAGGCAACAAGAGGTAAAAAATTATTCAAAAATTATTGTGCAACTTGTCATTCAAAGAATATGGTAAGTTGGGCCACTGGGCCTCCGTTGGCAAAAACTATTAGCAAGTGGCAAAAGGATACGTTCTCTTACCAATTATTTCTAAAGAATAGCTTAACTTATATTGGAAATCCAAATGGGACTCGCAGAGATTCACTGGTATCACTTTATGATATAAAGGTAAACCAACATTTTTTTGAACTAGAACTTCAGGAAGTTAAGGATTTAATCGCTTACTTTGAAATGTAGAATAATGTGAAATTATTCTACATTTATGCTTAAGATAGAAAAATACAATAGGGATCAACTAATTTTTTGTGGGTTTCGTAACGTTAATTTTCTGCTCTATTTTCAAATTGATTCATACAAATAAAAAGCCTTTCAAAATTAAGAGCTTATTGAGATCCCGAGCATGACCGACTGATCCACAGGATTCCGACGAATAAGTTGGAAGTTGAGGGAACCACGCCCTAAGGCACGGATGGGTGGCCGAATCCGAGAGTAACCTCTAAAAATGTTGATTCCCAATATTTTTCATTGGTAGCAATTGCTACTAATGAAAAAGAGCCTTGAAGAAATCTCCAAGGCTCTTTTCAGAGGTCGCGAGCGGATTCGAACCGCTGTAGATGGTTTTGCAGACCACTGCCTAGCCACTCGGCCACGCGACCATTAATTTAAAATGGAGTGCAAATATAGAATATATTTTAAAAACAAGTAATTTAAATTCCATTACATGCAATCCATATCCTATAACTTATTTATGCAAATATAGTTCCAAAACAATCTATAAAAGGTTGGCACATTATACCTGAACCTACATGCTTAGGTTTTCCTCATGCTTTTTTAGCCTCCTATAAATGCACTTTGAAATTCAAGATGCGATTGCTGTCCATTTCGATAATAATTTAATTGGGATTTTCTATCCTTTATCTATCCCGTCCACCACTTGTCTACCGCATTATTTTTTGGGAGCCCCAAATAAGTTTCACATTTGATTCATACACTCTTGGCAACAAGAAATTATTTAATACCGGCCATTAGGTCGTTCAATTTAATTACTCAAACACTTATGAAAAAACTTAATTATTTTACTCTTTTACTCCTGGCCTCATTTACAAGCTGTGTGATTGCTGACGATAGTTGTGATCAGGATATCACCGGGATATATGTCGGTTCTCAATCTTGCAGTTTTGCTTCCTCCAAGACCATTACCGTGACCATTACCGGAACAGATGAAGCGTATACGCTATCTTTTGAGCCTAACTCCGCATTAATCGAAGAAGAACTTGAACAAGATGGCTGTGGATTTAGTTACAATACAGGTTCGTTAGGAAATAAAAAATCAGGAGAATTGACTATTGTTGGAGATACGCTGAGATATTCAACAAGCGGTGATAGTTTTGGAGGATTGCCTTGTAAATTTACTGGTGTGAGACAATAGCGGAAACTTCTGTAAAACCTTGATCGGTATTAGTTTCAAACCATTTATTTTCTGCGTACCTTTGTGCTAAATTTGAAAAAATCTAAAAAATATGATGGATACTCAACCAAGTACCCGATACAAGGTGAAAGATATTAACCTCGCAGCCTGGGGAAGAAAAGAAATAGAATTGGCCGAAGCAGAAATGCCCGGATTAATGTCATTAAGAGAAGAATTTGGAGATTCAAAACCTTTGAAAGGGGCCAGAATCGCAGGTTGTTTGCATATGACCATCCAAACAGCAGTTTTGATCGAAACCCTGGTAGCACTGGGAGCTGAAGTGACGTGGTCATCATGTAATATTTTCTCTACTCAGGATCATGCCGCCGCAGCCATCGCTGATGCTGGAATTCCGGTATATGCCTGGAAAGGAATGAACGAAGAAGAGTTTGATTGGTGTATCGAACAGACGTTACATGCGTTTGAGGATGGAAAGCCATTGAATATGATCCTCGATGATGGTGGAGATTTGACCAATATGGTCTTGGATAGATTTCCAGAGTTAGTCTCAGGAATCAAGGGCATCTCTGAAGAAACTACGACGGGTGTCCACAGATTGTACGAAAGAGTAAAAAAAGGTACCCTTCCAATTCCAGCCATCAACATCAACGATTCGGTAACGAAGTCAAAGTTTGACAACAAATATGGTTGCAAAGAATCTTGTGTTGATGCCATTCGAAGAGCAACGGATATTATGATCGCCGGAAAAGTAGCTGTAGTTGCAGGGTATGGAGATGTAGGTAAAGGAAGTGCCGCATCATTAAGAGGTGCAGGAGCAAGAGTAATCGTTACCGAGATCGATCCGATTTGTGCGCTTCAAGCTGCCATGGATGGGTTTGCCGTGAAAAAAATGTCTACGGCATTAAAGGAAGCCAATATTGTGGTTACTGCAACAGGGAATAAAGACATCATCACTCCTGCTCATTTCGAAGCGATGAATGATAAAACAATCGTTTGCAACATTGGGCATTTTGACAATGAAATCGATATGGCTTGGTTAAACACTAATCATGGCGACTCCAAGGTAGAAATCAAACCTCAGGTTGATAAATATACCGTAAATGGAAAAGACATTATCGTATTGGCGGAAGGACGATTGGTTAATTTGGGTTGTGCTACCGGCCATCCATCTTTTGTAATGTCCAATAGCTTTACCAATCAAACGCTAGCTCAACTTGAACTTTGGGAAAGAGCAGATCAATATGAAAATGATGTATATATGCTTCCGAAGCATTTGGATGAAAAAGTAGCCAAATTGCACCTAGCAAAAATAGGAGTAGAACTGGAAGAACTTTCAAAAGATCAGGCGGATTATATTGGCGTGAAGCAGGAAGGACCGTTTAAGCCTGAATACTACAGATATTAAATACTTAGTTGTTTAGTAGCTCAGTTGGTTAGTGGCAAAATGCAGAATTGTTGAATTATTGAGTTATAGACTAAATTGAGAATAAATGGAAGGGGTGGGAGAATTCTCACTCCTTTATTTTCTTTATAACAGAAACTTAGTGAAACCTTAGTGCATCTTAGTGAACCTAGTGGTTATAAAAAAGTAGAATGAAGAAGGCAGAATCATACATTATCTTACAAGAAGAATTAGACGTTTTCAGAAAGTTGATGACACAAGCTGCTAAAGTTATTTTAGATAAAGACGTCTCCTCCTACCCGATTATGGTAGCCCATCAGCAAGAATTAGAATTGGGTATGCCGATTTTTAAGCGAGAGGAAAATAAAGGCTCGAAATGGTCTATTCATGCCTCTACCCTGGAAGAGTTTGTATCCAGACAAATTATATTTCCCGAAAAGGTGGAAGAATTCAAAGAGAATTATAAAGATATAGGAACCAGTGTTTGTGTCTTCGTGCTTAGTGAATTAGGTGCTGAATTTATATTTCTTCCTATAAAAGAATAGCTCGTTCCCTTTTTATCTAGAATCCTTTTCTTTTGTTCTCCTAATGGTATATCCTAGCCCGAATTGAAGTACACTATGCTTAAATTCCGATTCTGTGGCTAAAAATGTGGCATTAAATCCACGGAGATACATCAATCGAAAAGTTAAGCGCTTAAATGTGGTCGTTGCAGAAATCATAAAACCATAATCCCGCGATCGTATTACTTTTAAATTTGGAAGAGGTGGAGTTTCTATTACTTCATAAATTTTCAAACTGTAGAAAGGTCCTGCTCCAAATTTGATGAATTTTCCAAGGTTGAAATCTAATGACGGAATAACATCTAGATAATTGGCTTTATAATAGTAATTGTCAATATCAGCAGCTCTAATTCCACGCAAAGACGATTGTAAATCAATATTAATAGAAAAGCGATTATTCATCTTTCTCGAAAATTGAACTCCAATATATAGTGAGTTTATCCCCTCATAAAAATTCTCTAATATTTGCCTTCTATCATCTTCAACTAGCCCCCTAAAATGAATAGTCGGATTCGAAAAAGAAGCCCCCAAAAATGTCTTCAATGTGACTTGACCAAAGATTGAATTCGAAGCAATAAGAATTAAAAAAAGTAACTGGAAATAACGCATAAAAAACACTTAGCTTTAAAAAAAACGACCTACTCAACAATTCAATATAAACAACTGACCCACTCTGCAACTGTCCAACTCAACAACTCAACAACTATTTTCACCCCTTATTCGCCAACTGCCCACAAGCCGCATCAATATCCTTCCCTCGACTTCGACGGATTGTAACCATCACCCCATGATCACGCAAATACGCCGCAAATTGGTCGATCTTATATGCATCCGCTTTCACAAAATCTGCTCCATCAATTGGATTATATTCTATAATATTCACCCGAACCGGAAACTTACTGCATAACTTCACAAGATTCTTAGCATCCTCAATGCTATCGTTAAAATTCTGAAACGCGATGTATTCATAACTAATTCGATTTCGAGTAGTTTGGTAGTAATAGCTCATGGCATCCATCAATACCTCAAGATTGTTCTGTTCGTTGATCGGCATGATTTCATTCCGCTTTTCATCATCGGCCGCATGTAATGAAAGCGCCAAATTCACCTTACTGGCATCATCGGCCATTTTTTTGATCATTTTTGCAATCCCTGCAGTACTCACTGTAATTCTTCTTGGAGACATATGGAGACCATCAGGAGAGGTAATATGCTCAATGCTTTTCATCACGTTTTTATAAGCAAGAAGTGGTTCTCCCATACCCATATAGACAATATTGGTAAGTGGATGTCCGTACATTTCTTCACATACCCGATTGATCAAAACTACTTGATCGTAGATTTCTCCGGCATCAAGATTTCGCAATCGTTTCATCTGTCCAGTAGCACAGAACTTGCATGTCAAACTGCACCCAACTTGAGATGACACACAAACGGTATATCGGTTATCTGCCACGACCGGAATAAGGACAGACTCCATAAAGTGCCCATCATGCAATTGGAATCGTGTTTTTACAGTACCATCAGTTGACTTTTGAGTAACATCTTCTTTAATGGTGCGAATGGAAAAGTGTTCTTTCAACACTTCTCGCAGCCCTTTGCTAAGATTCGTCATCTCATCAAAAGATCGTGCAGATTTTTGCCACAACCAACTATAGATTTGCTTGGCTCTGAAAGCAGACTCGCCCATCTCGACCAAATAGTCCTTGATCTCCTCTCGACTTAGATTCCGAATATCTGTTTTTACCAATTCCACAGTGCAAAGGTAAGTTTAATATGCTTAGTTTAAAAGAGAGTATTGAAGTAGATGTGCTAATGTCAACATAGTATTCATTATCAAAATCCCCATATGTATTCTTCTCTTAAATAAAAAGATACGCATTAGAGAATAAAAATATAAAAATATCTACTAAAAACCTTATTATAAATGAATTACATATTACAAATAATCGTAATTTC
The DNA here is from genome assembly GCA_039194925.1 of Bacteroidota bacterium. Classification (GTDB taxonomy): domain Bacteria; phylum Bacteroidota; class Bacteroidia; order Chitinophagales; family Saprospiraceae; genus CAJXUU01. The sequence goes on along the minus strand of JBCCVV010000116.1, from coordinate 14,244 downwards.
ACAGGATGGTAGACAAAATATTTACGCTCACATTGCGTTTGTCAATTGCCGAAACTACGATTTTTTAAAATACGAAAACGGACTCAAAATGGGAAGATTTCTTAAAATTGCTGTATACATTGCTGTACTTTTCCTGGCTTATCTCTGGATAGCAACTGTAGCCAAATCTTGCAACAAACAAGCTTCTGCCAATGCAGAAGACACCACCGAAATAGTAGACGACTATGTAGATGCGGAAACAGATGAATTTGAAGATGATCTGTTTGAAGATGAAGAAGGCAGTGATTTGGATGAAACGGCAACCACAGATGGAATGGGTGGTGGTAATGAATACGATGAAGAAGATTCGAGTGGTATAGATTATACGGAAGTTGATAATATCATAGAAGATAATTCTCCTGAAACGGAGAGCACTCCTGACCCGGAGCCGACGCACACGGCACCTACATCATCCTATTCGGGAAAATACATGCTTTTAGCCGGTTCATACCTGATTGAAGACAATGCAAGAACCATGATTAAAAAACTTAAAAATCTAGGCTATGATAAAGCGGAGATGGTCATTTTTGATATGTCACAGTATCACTCCGTTTGTGCGGGAAGATATTCAAGTCTATCAACTGCTCAACAAGAATCTGGCACTTTGAAGCGCAAGGGAATAGACAATTACGTGCATAAGAAACAATAGATGGAGGAATGACGAAGTTCGAATAAACGAATTCTGAATTCTTGATGCATTTTCTACAATTAAAATATAAGAGATGACTAAGGTTGAATTACCTGTCATCTCTTTTTTATGTCTGATACATTCCATTTCCTTTTCGATATTCAAAGACTGTAGTGTATATCCTCCTTCCAGCTTTAAACCAAAATCAATTCATTCTTTGCATATTGCTTTCTCCAGTCCACAATCGCTATATTTGCCGCTGTGCAGAGCTATACTATAAAACTTAAGCAGTTTGAAGGCCCATTTGACCTTTTACTCTTCTTCATAGAACGAGATGAATTGGACATCTATGACATTCCCATTTCGAAGATAACCGAAGATTTTCTAGCCTATATCAAAGAGTTGGAACGGCTTAATATTGATGTGGCCAGCGAATTTATTTTAGTAGCGGCCACCTTAATGCGGATCAAAGCCAAAATGCTCTTGCCACGTAAGGAGATTGACGAATTGGGCAACGAAATCGATCCGAGAGAAGAACTTACACAACGCCTTCTGGAATATAAGAAATACAAGGAGATTCTGGATGAAATGCGAGCGATGGAGCAAGATCGAGGTACAAAGTTTCAAAGAGGAAATGTCAGTTCCGAACTTCGGATGATTGCTTCAAAAGCTTTGGTAGATGTCGAATTGGAGTCTCTCACACTCTATAAGCTACTGACTACTTTCCAAAAATTAATGGAGAATTACGAACTGCGTGGCTCACAAACGATTCACAGAATTGTAAAATACAATTACACCATTGAAGAACAGCAATCTTACATTTTTGGAAAACTTAAAAAAGGTAAAAAAGTCGATTTCAAGAACCTGTTCAGCGGCCTGGAGAATAGAATACATGCCATTGTTACGTTTCTCTCACTTTTGGAGTTGCTCAACATGCAAAAATTAGCAGTTACACAAGGAGAAGGTGTCAATAATTTCTGGGTGTCTTCTCTCGACACAAACGACTAAAGGAAATGATCCATGAAACGTGTCTTTATCAGTCGCAACTTGAAACCATCATCTCCAATTCGAAAAGTCTTGGGCAACCATACTTTTCTCGATATAAGTTTGATACGATTTGGCAAATTAGATTTCGAGGCGCCACAAGCGGACTGGATTTTTTTTTACAGTCGGAATGGCGTTCGCTACTTCTTTCAAGACAACAATTACGAACTCTATCCTTTTCTTTGGGCCTGCATGAATGAAGGCACCGCTGACGAGTTATCCCATTATGTTACTAATATTTCTTTTGTAGGAAATGGAACGCCCAATGAAGTAGCGCAATCATTTAAAATTGAAATAAATACAAATCAAGTCGTCTGCTTTATCCGAGCAAAGAATTCTATGGATAGTATTTTGAAGCAGTTGGGTGAGTCCCATCATTTTTCGATTCCGGTGTACACCAACGACCCAATAGACGGTGCACCTGATCAATCATTCGATATTCTAATCTTTACCAGCCCATTGAATGTTGATGCCTGGTTTAAATCGAATCCATACAAAAATGAAAAGGTAATTTCTATAGGAAATACAACTGCCGATCATATAAAAGAGTCTATTGGAATTACGAATGTGATTGTAGCAGAGCATCCTTCCGAAGAAGCTATCGCTAAAAGGTTGAAACAGATTCTTTAATATAGCTTCGATTTACCCAATCCTAATTTGCAAAAAAAGTGCACAATTGATACCCTTAGCACTCCGAATCCATATTTAGCACTCCTCCTGAAGTTGATGGACGATGCCTCTTCAAAATATTTTGTAGGGCAAGTGACCTCGCCAATATCAAAACCGGCATAAATAATTTGTGAAAGCATTTCATTATCAAAAACAAAATCATCCGAATTGGCATTGAACCTGATCTTTTGCAATACTTCTTTGTTGAAAGCTCGATATCCGGTATGGTATTCAGAAAGCTTGTAGTTGATTAGTAGATTTTGAGTAAACGTCAAAAATCGATTGGCTATGTATTTATACAATGGCATTCCTCCTTTTCGCGCTCCTTTGCCCAATATTCTTGATCCTAGCACTACCGGATATAAATTATCACCGATAATATTGACCATACTCGGAATCAACAAGGGCGTATATTGATAATCCGGATGTAACATGATCACTATATCCGCACCCAAATCTAGTGCTTTATTATAAAGAGATTTTTGATTCCCTCCATACCCTTTATTTTTTTGGTGTTCGATAACGTGTTGAATACCGATTGATTTAGCCAATTCTACAGTATTATCTCTGCTGGCGTCATCACACAAGATCACCTCATCCACAATATTGAACGGTATTTCGTTGTATGTCTTTTCCAAGGTAAGGGCAGCATTGTATGCCGGAAGTACCACGACAACCTTTTTATTTTTATACATGGAAGGGATTTATTTTCGGTACGAAATTAATTTTTCAAGGGGAATATTCAAAAGAGCGACAGTAGAGATCATCCTTGGTCGGTAATTAAGAAGTACAAGGCCATTCCCAATCGTCCAAAGGTGCTTGAACTGTTTTTAATGAAAAATGCCACCATTCAGTTGTTATGCCTTTTAGACCATGGATCTCCATCATTTTGGTTAATATTTTTCGATTTTTTAAAACTTCTTTCGGGAGACTTTTATTGGTTGTGTGTGCTTCAGGGCCAAAAAAATCGTACGGTGTCCCCATGTCAAGTTCATTTCCATCTTTATCCACCAAAGTTACATCCACCGCCAACCCCCGATTATGCATAGAACCTTTTGTGGGAGGAGTCACATATTTATAATTAGGCACGATATCCCACAACTTTTGCTGAGCCGGTCTGGGTCGATAACAATCAAACAACTTTAATCTCATTCCATACCGCCTTTGAATATCCCGTTGTAAGGTTTCAATTCTAGAAGCCAGTTCAGGGCGCAAGAAACATCGGGCACAGGGGTAGATTTGTTTTTTGGTAAAGTTATCTGCCGTTGCATAGCGTATATCCAAAAGAGCACCTGTCTCTTCAGTGACTTCTTTCCATTGGCTTACATCATAATCTATAGTCTTAACCACTGGCGTCTTTACTTTTTCTTTTTTGTTCGAACCGACAACTTCATTTCTAATTTGTTCTTCTTTTTTGGTGGTACAAGCAAAAAGTGATAGCATCAGTAACAAAGAGAAAATATATTTCATATAATCTTTTTCTTATTCAAATAACGAAAAAAGGATAGACCAATGCATTCTAAAGAGATACATATATCATATTTTCATAATGCAAAATAAGTATAAATTTTAATGCGGTGTATTAAGTCATATTGCAATATTTTTTAAGATATTAGCAACGTTCAAGACAACAAAGAAAAACCGATTGCTGGCGTATTGAGGTCAGTTTATTGTCCCTTACATTCCCGAAGTATGCTGTTTTGACACGTGATTATTGAGGCTACATCATTAATCAGGGAATTCCCCTATTTTACTCTTTTTTATCAAAACAAACTGATAAAAAACAATTTACATATGTATATTTGTTTTAATATGAAATCTCACATTCAACTAAAAGGCTCTAAACGATGAAAAATTTATCTACACTGCTAGGGAGAAGTCTGATGCTTCTATTTATGTCCTTTTCTATTACAGCTGCTCTCGCCAATGAGAACTGCTCAACTATGGAAAATGACGATAGTTTTCAATTATACTGCCCCAATGATGTAACCATTTCTTGTAGTGACGAGATTTGGGATTTATCCATTTATGGTAATGCCACCTATTATTATAATGGAGGCTGGTACGATGCCGGACAACCCACTGTAAACTACAATCTGAATTCCTGCAATTCCGGGACCATTACCAGAACCTGGACCATAGAAGATTACAATTGGAATTGGCACTCTTGTACTCAGGTCATTACAGTCTTGGCGGATGGAAGTTCTTTTAGTGAATACAATATAACATGGCCACAAGAGCATATTACGTTAGAAGGATGTTATCCATCTACGCATCCGAGTCAATTGCCTCCTGGATGGGGATACCCTACCTGGTATAACAGTGGTAATTCTTGCGGTGTAGGAAACATTGGAGTAGCTTTTTCTGACCAGACCTACACGATAAGTTCGACATGTAAAAAAATCGTTAGAAAATGGACGGTTGTCGACTGGTGTCAATACGATCCAAATTCCTGGTACAGCAATGCCGGTAAATGGACCTTCTATCAGTTTATCAAAATATCAAAAGGAGATCTACCCTATTTAATCTGTCCGGATGATATCACTGTTAATTCGCATAATTGTGTAAATGCATATCTTGATGTGCCACCACTTTGGGTAGAAGGAGAAACTTGTGGAGGAGATTACGAAATAACCAATGACTCGCCTTACGCCGATTCAAATGGTGCTGATATTTCTGGTACATATCCAGTCGGTTGGCATACGGTAAAATATACGGTAAAATACGGTTGCGGTTCCAAAAAAACATGTACACGAAAAATTAAAGTGACGAAGAAAAAACCACCTACTCCCTATTGTTATGCAGCTTTGGCAGTTCCGTTGATGGGCGTGGATACGGATGGTGATGGAGAAGTTGACGATGGAATGGTCGAAATATGGGCTAAAGATCTAGATAAAGGAAGTACGGCTTCATGCAACGGAGGCCCATTGAAATACTCCTTCTCTTCTGATGTAAACGATACGTACAAAGTTTTTACTTGCGATGATGTAGGTGAGAATACCGTTCAGATGTGGGTAACTGATTACAGTGGCAACCAATCCTATTGTCTGGTAAAAATCGATATACAAAACAATTCGGCCAACATCCCAAATTGTGAACCTGAAGAAGATGATTCTGATGGTGACGGAATTGTAGACAGTGAAGATAATTGTCCTGATGTACCGAATCCAGATCAGGAAGATGAAGACCAAGATGGCGTGGGTGATGCTTGTGAAGATATCGACAATGATTCGGATGACGATGGAATCATCGATGAAGAAGATAACTGTCCGCATGATCCAAATCCAGATCAGGAAGATGAAGATGGAGATGGAATTGGTGATGCTTGTGATGATGACGAGACTAACCCTGATTATACGTACTACATTGGCGGTAATATCAATACCGTTGAAGGAGCGCCTTTGGACAGTGTCAAGGTAACGATTAAAAACATGGAACCAGACACTAGCTACGTCGTGACACTCGACACGATGGTCACTGCAGTCTTGGACAGTATGTATAATGAAATGGATAGCTCATGGACGTATACACTTACTCTGGATACAACGGTGAATGCCATGATGGATACATTTGTGAATAATCTAATGTTGGATGCATATACAAATGAGTGGGGCCGTTATCGATTTGCAGGGTTCGCCAATACTGGAGATGAATACGAAGTCTCTGCCATGTTTAATAGCACAGCTTACAATAGTGGTATCGATACAGAAGACCTTGATTTCTTGATGGATTATGTCGTTGGTGCTATTGACTTTACGGAACCACAGCAAAAATATGCAGCCGATGTGGATCAAGATGGTGATGTAGATTTTGATGACTTGAAAAAACTTTTGGCATATCTAACTGGAGAAATTGATGACTTTGGAGTAGATAGTGAGTGGTTGATCATCGATAAAGAGCAATTCGAATCGGCTACAGCAGAAGAGATATTTGATGATCCAAAGACCATTATAGATATCCTGGTGGAAGAAGAGAATATCGAAGGAGTAGATTTTGTGGCACTTAGATTAGGGGATATTATCATTGATAATGCTGGTGAAATTGTTTCGGGTTCTAATATGGAAACCCTTGAAGGATTCCTTGAGGATAACCCAACAGATCTTGAATTAGAAGCTCAATTACGAGATTTGGTATTGGACGATAGATTGAATAAAGTAAAGGTATATCCAAATCCATTCTCCGATGCATTTACGATGCAATACATTAGTAGTAGTTCTACACAAGTGAATATTGAGTTATTAGATGTCAATGGAAGAAAAATATATTCTAGTCCATATACACTTACTAAAGGTGAGAACGTTATTAATCTATCCTTAGAAAATGAATACAAAGGAATTATTGTATATCGATTAATTGATGGAGATACAGTATTATCCGGAAAAGTAATAAGCTTATAAAAAGACGTACATTCTTAAACACCCATAACGAAAGGCTCATCGAATTGCTTCGATGAGCCTTTTTTCATTATTATTTTCGTTTTCGTTTTTAAAACTTTACATCAAACGTGTAACTGTCTTCATTCATTTCAAAATCGGTAACAATCTCAATCACTTCCAAAACCCAGTATTTCCCATCTCTTTCTACAATAAATACATCCTCTATCATCACTTCATCACTAGACCCATCTGCAAAATCTAATCCGTTGTCAAATAAACCCGGTAAATCTTCTTTGTATTCAATACCAGCAAACGTGAATGTTTCTGATAGTCCATTTTGTCCTGCTCTTAAATACTTCATTTGAGAATTATTAGCAGGTGATATGGTCCTTAACCAGTTCTGATCTACTGGAAGATCGGTATCAATACCATCATCCTTTATTTCTGCTGCATCATCAATAGAATTTGTGCTATTGCCAGTATCAAGGTCCAATCCTCCTTGTCCATCAGGACCCGCAGAATTTAGTAAAACTCCTGAAAGCATTTCAACCCTGGTAAATGTAGTAACGTCAAATTCTAATTCTGCCGTTAACCCAAACTCATCGGTAAGAATAACTTTGTAGATAAAATTTCCTGCTAGCATTGGAGTCATTATAAACAAATCCTCATCTTCAAAACCGTCTTTATCTTCATCCCCTAATGTAAATGGATTATCTGCAACAGACATAGAAATTTCTTTCCAAAACAAATTTGATGGATTAACTTTCTGATTATTTTCAGTGACCTCAATAGATACCAAATCACCAATTCCTTTAACCGCAGTTAATTTAAACGCATTCTTGATATCCTGACCAGTTGAAAATACAGTTGGTGAGGAAGTTGTCAAGGTAGGTGGCGTACCCACAGCCGTTACATTTACGAATACCGATTGAGTATTGTTAAGATCATCCTGAACCTCTATTTCAAACACTACGGGAGTGCCTACAGATGATTGTGCAGTAATATCCACTGTCCATGTAAGACCATCGACATCTGTTCCAGTAATCAAAATTGGATTAGCTGCCGCAGGTGTACCATTAAATGCTAATCTTGATGTAGGCACGCTTGTCCCATCTTCATACACTCGAACGGCCTTTAAGGGAGAATCTCCTTTTGATGCACTGAAGCTTACTGTAAAAACTTCAGTGGGCTCAACCGTAATATCGGAAGATGAAGTAAGTGTAACAACTGGCGGAAGTTCAGTTCCTGGTTCTGAATCAGACTCACAACTAGCAAAAAAGAAAGGCGCGAATGCCAATAAAAGTAAAGTTGGTAAATTCAAAAATCTTTTCATTCTAAAGTATTTTAGTTTCAAAATAAGTAGTTAATAATTAAGGGTGACTAATTGCACTTTAATAAAGTAGAGACGCTTCAACGTCCTATTTGTTAAATAAAATACCAATTGGATTTCAAAGAAAATCTTAAGAAAACAAAGTTAGTATGCTCTTTTATCACTTTTCTCCATGTAGTTGATAAACGATCTATTTACTACTCTCGTACCTCCTACTGTCGGATAATTTCCAGTGAAATACCAATCTCCGGTATTATTTGGACATGCTTTATGTAAATCGGTCACAGTTTGATAAATTACTTTTACCTCAATGTCTAATCCTTCGGGTGTTACGATTTCTGCAATTTTATCAGAAATTTGTTCGTAAGTAAATTCATCGTACAAGGGTTGTACTTGATTAACCATTTCCTCAACTGGCTTTTTCTCTTCCAAAAGACACCTTTGGTAAGCTTCTTGAAGTAAGTGTTCCTTTTTATTGTCTTGCAAAAGCATAACCAGTGCTTTGAATGCGGCAAACTCCTTCATTCGACTCATATCAATCCCATAGCAATCTGGATATCTAATCTGAGGAGCAGATGAAACGATGATGATCTTTTTGGGTTTTAATCTGGAAAGACTAAATATGATGCTATCCCGCAGCGTCGTTCCTCTTACGATACTATCGTCAATAAGGACCAGAGTGTCGATTTCATTCCGTACAATCCCGTAGGTAACGTCATAGACATGGGCTACCATTTCACCCCGAACCACATCATCTGCAATAAAGGTTCGCATTTTGGCATCTTTCACCGCAATTTTTTCAATTCTTGGAGTAATCTCTAATATTCTATCCAAGTCCTCATCGCTGTAATTTGTGCCAAGCGCCTTAATCTTTTCCTTACGAAGTGTATTTGTGTACCGCTCTAATCCCTGAACCATTCCAAAGAACGAAACTTCAGCAGTATTCGGAATAAACGAAAAAATCGTATTCTCGAAATCTTCCTTTACCTCTTTAATGATAGCCGGAACCAGTAATTCTCCTAATTTTTTACGTTCCAAATATATATCACGATCGGTACCCCTGGAAAAATAGATTCTTTCAAAGGAGCAAGCCGTTCTTTCTAATTGTTCCTTGCATAAAACCTCACGCACTGATCCATTTTTTTTGATGATCAATGCATGTCCGCGCTGAAGTTCCTTCACTTCATGAAATCGTACACCAATACACGTTTGGATCGCGGGTCGTTCGGATGCTACCACCACAATCTCCTCATCTTGATAATAAAATGCCGGTCGTATTCCAGATGGGTCTCTGAACACAAAAGCATCTCCATGACCGATCAGGCCCGCCATTACATAACCTCCATCAAATTTCCTACTGGCCCTCTGCAGCAACCGTTGTACATCCAAATGCTCAGCGATTAGTGTATTAATCTGCTGATTGGTATATCCTTCCGGTTTGAACCAGGAAAACAATCGTTGGACCTCATCATCCAAAAAATGACCGATTTTTTCAAGGACGGTAACCGTATCTGATTTTTCCTTAGGATACTGCCCAAAACTGATCAACTCTTCGAACAATTCATCCACATTCGTCAGATTAAAATTACCCGCGAGGACTAAGTTCCTGGTGATATAGTTATTCTGCCTGAGAAATGGATGTACCGTTTCAATCGTATTGGCACCATGAGTACCATATCTTAGATGACCCAGGAGCAATTCGCCAGTATAAGGTTTGTTTATTTTTAACCAATGTGGATCATTTTTTTGTTCTTCTGTGAGATCATTGAAATGACTAAATACACCCTCAAAAAGGTGACGAATATATTGTGGATTATTACTTCGCTTTCGACTGATATACCGACTTCCCGGAGGCATGTCAAACTTAATGGTTGCTATTCCCGCACCATCTTGTCCTCTATTTCTTTGCTTTTGAAGAAGCAACTGCATTTTGTTCAGTCCGTATAATGCAGTACCATATTTTTTGTGGTAATATTCCAGCGGTTTTAAGAGTCTGATGACTGCCAAACCACATTCGTGGTGAATCTGATCACTCATGGAGCTAATCCGTTGATTGATTAAGCACGCAAATGTACGATATTACCTGTCTATTTACCATATGTTACGATTGAATAAATTGAAAATAATCAATCAAAAGACAGTTTATGAACTGGCACCAACTGTCAGGTAAACCTAAATAATTCTTAAAATGTCATTTCTAAAGACGATACATTATAATTTGAGTGGATCGAATAGGTAGACCTTTTAAAATTGTTTGTATTTTGCCATTTCATAATATTACACCATATGTATTTGAGAATAATTGTTGCGTTTGCACTTTCATTTATATTTTATTCAGCGTCAAGTCAGGAATCTTATCACAGATTATATGAAACAAACTTCAATACGCCTGACGGAATGGCTGATACGATCTTCTATCACATGAGTAGTACTACCAACTCAGGAGATGTATACGCCATGGGAACCAAGCGAGTGGGAGACATTCCGTCGAACATAGAAAATTTTACCATTGTATTTACAAGACATGATCAAAAAGGTGATATCAACTGGTCAAGAGAATTGGATTTGGGTCAAGACTCCGTGGAGATCATTGGAATGGGGAATATGGTGTTTAATGGAACTCAGGACAGTCTTTTATTTGTCATAGAAGTTGAGATTAATGACAATCGAACGCAACTATTCGGAAGATTGGACATTTCTGGAAGCGATCTTCAATTAATGACAGTTGGAGGTACAGAAATTAATACTATCATTAGTGAACCCAATGCTGCACCTTATTTTAACCAAAGTGACATTTTGTTAACCCCAGGCATCGATCCAACATTGAGTAGAATCGGTCCAGGAGACGATGTAATCTGGTCAAAGAAATATCAATTCTTAAATTCAAATGGGGATAATTCGTTAAGTTTTATTTCAGATATGGAGACGTCGGCAGATTCTAGCATTTTCGTCACCGGAGTTAGTACTGAAGCAGGTGGAACGTTTATAGTTTCCGAGCTGGATAGCAATGGTGTTCAATTACGGGCAGAATCCTATGCTATTTCTGAAAACGACTTGGTTAGCGTTTACCCAGCCGAGATAGCACCGCTTAGTGACGGGAATGTTGCAGTTGCAGGATTCTACAATACTGGAATTGGTCTCCCTACCAACGGGTTTGTAACTGTAATTGATACCGCAGGAAATACATTAATGGCAAAAAAGGTTGCCATTACGGAAGATAGTACGGCAATTTATAATATTCTTGAAGGAGCCGATGGTTCTTTATGGTTATCCGGAGTATATACTTCTCCTGATTCTGTTCATTATTTCACCACTAATATTACTACAGATGGTTTGGTTAATTGGACTACCATTTATCCCGATCAACAGTCAGGCATTGCCCCTTTGACAACCAGTTTAATCGGTGTACAAGCCACAGGTGGAGCGACCCTTATTGGTCATGGGTTCATTGATGACCTACCTGTATTGCGTGTAATGAAGCATAATGCAGAGGGGTTGGCTTTTTGTTCAGACACCACATCTCTTATCTTTGAAGATCTGATCGTGGTTGAAGATACGCTTACCAGCACCGAAGATGACGGAGGTATATTTTTCGATACTCTGAGTTACGAATTGACCAATTTTAGCAACTTTACTCCTCCAATATTATCCGTTGAACTCTTACCGCCCTATTGTCCAAATGAATTTGTGGATTCGTTTTTTGTCGCAAGTGTGAGTGGAGTAGCAGAAGAGAATGTGGCTTTCGAATGGAGCGACGGAACGACCAATGATACCTTGTTTTTCGTCGCACAACCTATGGAAATGCCAGAATTCTCGGTTACGGTAACTGTGACTGAAGATGTGTGTTATCAGATGTGTGATACAGTACAAGTTACGCGTTCTGTAGTTCCTCAAATTGATATTTCACAGGATAACAGTCGGTATTGTTTAGAGCGAATAATTGTATTAACAGCCAACTATACCCCTGGAGGTTCAAACCCAACTTACCTTTGGAATACGGGAGAAGTTACAGAATCAATAGAAGTAACTGAAGCAGGAACCTATTCTGTTACGGTAACAGATGATTGTAACGATACAGCTAATGATCAACTAGAATTGGTTCTGCCCGCAATGGCTTCGGTTTCAATAACTCAACAAGGATGTACACTGATAGCCTCGTACGTAGGGTTTGGAAGCCAACCTGAATTTGAGTGGTCAACAGGAGAGACTTCAGAAACCATAATGGTATCACCAGGAGATTCATACACGGTTAGCGTGACCGATGAATGCGGAGACATGGCTTCTGATCAAGTAGAGGTTGAAGAACTGGAACCCCTCTTGTTCGGAGATGTTGGAGAAATTAATTGTGAAACAGGTGAAGCCAAAATTGAAACTATTTACACAGACGGAGGTAGTTCACCCGTTTTTGAATGGTCGACTGGAGAATCGGGAAATATTATTTTTGTCTCCGAAAATGGGGATTATACGCTGACTGTCACCGATGAATGTGGAATTGAAGAAACATTCACCCAGAATGTATCTCTTTTTTATGATGAAAATAATTCGATAGCGGTAGAATGTGATCAAGATGATGAGGGCAATAGTACGGTAACGATATCTTACAATGACGGAGTTTTTGGTGGGCTGTTAACCGTTGTTCAAAACTTAGATGATGGTCGGGATTCAACCATAACAACTGAAAACCCCACTGGAGAGCTACCTGTCGCCAACTATACAGTATTCGTTTCACAATGTGGGATTACATTAGATTCATTAAATGTTCCGGCAACATTTTGTGGAGGTTTATTAAGTTACCCAATTGCATTCTTCCCATCAGGACAAGAAGATTTGTCAAGGAGATTTGGTCCTATTCCTAATGATTCTATGAATTTGGATCTTATCTCTGATGTAGACTTCAAGGTATTCAATCGTTGGGGAGAAACTGTTTTTGAATCCAATGACATCTTTGACACCTGGGATGGAACCCACAAGGGCGAGCCAGCTCCAAGTGAAGTTTATATTTGGTATGTTACTTATGTGATTGAAGGAGAACAAATCGTTGACAAAGGAGATGTTACATTGATCCGATGATCTATGCATGACCTTATTATTATTGGTGGAGGACCTACTGGAATCAATTGTGCGATTGAAGCCCAAAAAGCGAATTTGAAGTATCTGATTTTAGAAAAGGGAGTGTTGGTGAATTCAATATTTCACTTCCCTGCCAATATGACTTTTTTTTCAACCAGTAAGAATTTGGAAATTGCTGGTGTTCCATTTATTTCTCATTCAGATAAGCCCACGCGTCAGGAAGCGTTGGAGTATTATCGCAGATTGATGGAAAGTTATGACCTCGCTATGGATTTTGATGTCGAAGTGCTAGGGATGAAAAATGAGAATGGCATCTATGAAATCAAGACTTCTCAAGGCACCTACAAATCAAAATATGTCATCGTGGCAACAGGCTTTTATGATCATCCCAATATGATGAATGTTCCAGGTGAGCACCTTCCGAAAGTAAAGCACTATTACGATGAGGTACACCATTATATCCGCAAAAAAGTATTGATAGTAGGGGGAGCAAATTCAGCGTGTGATGTGGCCCTAGAGTGTTGGCAAAAAGGAGCGGAAGTCACCATGGCGGTGAGAGAGCCAGAGCTTTACCGAAAAGTCAAATACTGGATACTTCCCAACATTGAAAATAGAATCAAAGAAGGGTCGATCAAAGCCCATTTTAATACGACCATCATGGAAATCAAGCCAAAATCCGTTCTCCTTCAAACCCCGGAAGGAGAAATTGAAATTGACAATGATTTTGTATTGGCCATGACAGGGTATTCACCCAACTATGAGTTATTGGATAATCTTGGCATTACATACGGTGAAGATGTTTTAAAAACACCAGTTTTTAATGAAGACACCTTGGAAAGCAACCTTCCTGGAGTCTATCTAGCAGGGGTTCTCAATGGGGGCTTAAAAACAAATAAGTACTTTATTGAGAATACACGGCATCATGCGGATGTGATTGTTAGAGATATTGAATTGAAAGAAGGGATAGCATAAAAACAACCACTATTGTTAAAGACCTAATTAATAGCTGGATGTGCAGAGATCACTACACATCCATATGTTTAATCCTATCGTCGCGATGTATTTTGTCATCATTTTTGACCAAAAAT
>JBCCVV010000115.1:0-20025 GCA_039194925.1 Bacteroidota bacterium | reverse complement strand
TGTGCCATTTTTATCTGTTTTTAAAGTTTAATGTTTTTATAATTTATATCTATTTTATGTTTTTTAGTTCGTGTTAAAATCCCCGCTTCACTCATTAAGAATTTCAATGTTCATCTCAGCGTTTCACGCTCTTGTTTCTGCCCTCGCTTCAAGTTGTTGGGTTATCAATTTCTCTTTACTCACATGTTTATAAAATCAAAAACTCAACTCAACAATTCAACAACTCAAGAATTCAACAACTCAACAATTCAACAACTCAAGAATTCAACAACTGAACAACTATATTTCACTCCAAAGCAGCCTTCTCCAACGTTGCCAAATAATTATTCAATCGCTCCATCGGTTTTACAATTACCACTCTCCCTGATCTGACAAACTCATAAATGCCTTTTTTCTTTAATTCCAGGAGCAACGCTTCCGTTTCTTCGTAATGCCCGGTTTTTTCAATCACGATGTATTCAGGTTCTATCGAAATGATTCTGGCGTTGTGTTTTCGAACTAATTTTTCACAAGTATCGCCTTCATAGAATACAGCCGATGGAATTTTGTATAAGGCAATTTCCTGATAAATCACTTCATCATTGGTGTAATAAAAAGCTTTCAAGACATCCACCTGCTTATTGATTTGAGCGACCAGCTTTCTTGCATTCTCAGGGGTAAGCTTTGTTACGATAGTATAGCGATGGATATCTTCCATGCTTGATTTCGAAGAGGTAATGCTCTCGATATTAATATGTCTACGAGTGATCAACCCAACAATTCGAGCCAACAGTCCCATTTTATTTTCTGAGAAGATGACTAGCGTATATATTTTTTTTTCTTGTTTCATTTTTTGATTGTTTATCAAGCAACATGTGCTCCTGTTTATCAACTCTCTTCGTCTAAACTATTGAATGATTAAATGCGTGAATAACTCACCAACTCAATAACTCAATAACTCAATAACTGAACAACTGAACAACTGAACAACTGAACTACTCCAACACTATCTCATCCACCGCCTTTCCACTTGCAATCATTGGAAATATATTTTCCTCTTTCTCTACCATGACATGTAGTAGATAAGGACCATCAAATTCCAGCATTTCCTGGATGCCGCTATTCACCTCACTGGCATCGGTTATTTTCTTACCCATGACCCCAAAGCCTTCTGCAATTTTTATAAAATCGGGGTTTTCCAACTCCACAAAAGAGTATCTTCGATCAAAGAAGAGCTGTTGCCACTGACGTACCATTCCGAGATAATTGTTGTCGAGCAAGAGGATTTTTACAGGGATCTTCCATTGACTCAAAACTCCCAATTCCTGAATTGTCATTTGAAAACCACCGTCTCCACAAACACAAACCACCTTAGCATCTCTCCTGCCTAATTGTGCGCCTATTGCTGCGGGAAGTCCAAAACCCATTGTGCCCGCTCCTCCAGAGGATAGCCACTGATCGAATCCATTGTAGTCATAGTATCGGGCTGCAGCCATTTGGTGTTGGCCTACATCCGTAGTTACAATGGCTTGACCATCAGTTTGAAGCGAAACTTCTTTCATGATTCTTCCCATGGTGATGGATCCAGATTCCTTTACTTCCAAATCTTTGCTAAAGACTTTTTCTGCCTCCATGCGATCGCATTCATGAAACTCTTCTACCCATTTCGGATAGGATTTATGCTCTACCAATGGTAATAGAGCTTGGAGGGCATCTTTTGCGTCTCCGTGAATCGCCACATCGGTCATCACATTCTTATCAATTTCGGAGGCATCAATCTCAATATGGATGATCTTTGCCTGCTTGGCATATTTACTGAGATTCCCAGTCACCCGATCATCAAAGCGCATTCCGATTGCAATCAAGACATCGCATTGATTGGTCTTCATATTAGGCCCATAATTGCCATGCATTCCGAGCATGCCCATGTGCAGTTCGTGCGACGATGGGATGGCTGAAAGACCATGAATGGTGCACCCCACTGGAATTCCAGTCTTCTCGACAAATTCGACAAATTCGTCCTGTGCTTGAGCGATATGTATGCCATGGCCAGCAAGAATAAAGGGCTTCTTTGCCTGATTGATCAATTTTGCCGCTTCACTCACATGAAAGGTATCTATTTTTGGTCTGGGAATATAACTTCGGATATTAGGTTTTTCAGGAGCGACAAAATCAAACTCCTCCATTTGCGCATCTTTGGTTATATCAATGACTACAGGCCCCGGTTTTCCTGAATTTGCAATATAAAATGCTTTCGCAAAAACGACTGGAATCTCTTCCGCCTTTGTAATTTGGTAATTCCATTTCGTAATCGAAGTTGTACAACCAATTACATCCGCCTCTTGAAAAGCATCCGAACCTAAAAGATGACTGAAGATCTGTCCGGTCACACATACCAACGGTGTACTATCCATTAATGCATCCAATAGGCCGGTAAAAAGATTCGTAGCACCTGGTCCGGAAGTAGCGAATGCCACCCCCGTTTTTCTTCTTACGCGTGCATATCCTTCAGCGGCATGAATCGCACCTTGCTCATGACGTGTCAAAATGTGCGTAATTTTATCCTGATACGAATACAATGCATCATAAATCGGCATTATTGCCCCGCCGGGATAACCAAAAATCGTATCCACTCCATTATGAAGTATGCACTTAAGAACTGCTTCGGAACCAGTGATTCGTTGAGAAGCAGATTGCATGTTTTGTTGTTTATGTAGTGTTTGTGTTTTCATGTGTTTATTATTTTTTGCGGAATCGCTGAATTGTCGAATCGCTAAATCGCTTTATAAGTGCTTAATTTTTTGTGGAAGGCATTTATTTTATTGGCAATCTTATTAATGGACTGTTTAAGGGTGGCTAATTTTTTCAAACTGATGTAGGATAGTTTTTGTGAGATGAATAAGAAGTGAGCTACTTCCATTAATGAACCATAGGCAATTTCAATGATTCTGGCTTTTTCTTTTTCTGAAAAGCGAGAAGTTCCTTCTGCAATATTAGCTCCAATTGATGTGCTGGCTCTTCTTATTTGGCTTATTATTCCAAATTTTTCCTCCTTGGGCCAATTATTTATAAGCGAATAAATATCAAGGGATAGCCCAACAGCTAAATGGTATATTTCATATTTTTCAAAATGTAGTTTGTAATTCATAATTTTTACTTTTTAATTGATTTATCAAGAATATTCTTATCCGTGTTCTTATAGTTAGCGATTCAAGCGATTCAAGCGATTTTGCAGTTCAAGCAGTTCTAGCAATTCAGCAATTTCATTTACATTTCATCCGTCACACATCCCTCACTTGCGGAGGAAACCGTATGCCTATATTTCCGCAGGAATCCCGTCAATTTTTTATCGGGTCGCTGCCAATTTTGTCTACGTTCTTCCAATTCGTCATCTGTGAGATTTACATTGATGGTATTATTTCTTGCATCAATGGTAATAATGTCTCCATTTTGGATGAGCCCTATTGTTCCTCCGTTGTAGGCTTCAGGGGTAATATGCCCGACCACAAAGCCATGAGTTCCTCCAGAAAATCTTCCATCCGTGATCAATGCCACACTTTTTCCCAACCCTGCACCCATCAATAATCCGGTGGGCTTCAACATTTCTGGCATCCCTGGAGCTCCTTTTGGTCCGGATTGGCGAATAACAATGACTGAGCCGTGTTCGATTTCTCTGTTTTGAATGGCTTCATTGGTTTCATCTTCGGATTCAAAGACTTGCGCCGGCCCAGAAAAAACTTCACCTTCCTTTCCGGTGATTTTGGCAACTGAGCCTTCTGAGGCCAAATTGCCAAAAAGCATTTGTAAATGGCCTGTTTCTTTTATGGCTTGATGAACAGGATAAATTACTTTTTGCCCCTCTTTTAGCCCATCCAACTCATCGAGGTTTTCGGCTACAGTTTTTCCAGTAACTGTAAGACATGAGCCATCAATCATTCCTTCGGCAAGCATCAACTTCATTACGGCAGGTACACCACCGACATTATGTAAATCTTCCATCACGTATTTACCACTGGGTTTTAAGTCAGCGAGGAAAGGAGTCGAATCCGTTATGCGTTGAAAATCGCCTAATTCGAGTGGGATGCCAAACGATTTTGCAATGGCTAAAAAGTGCAATACCGCATTTGTGGACCCACCGAGTACAGTCACGAGTTTTAATGCATTTTCGATTGATGCTTTGGTGACAATATCTCTTGGTTTAATGTCATGGATCAAGAGATTATTTATGGCCGCACCAACTTTAGCTGCTTCCTCCGCTTTATTTGTACTTACTGCTGGGTTCGAAGAGTTATAGGGAAGTGCCATACCCATAGCTTCAATTGCTGAAGCCATGGTGTTGGCAGTATACATTCCTCCACACGCACCGGGTCCTGGACATGCTTTTTTAATGATTTGTTGGAGTTCTTCTTTTTCTATGTTACCCGCAATATGTTCACCTAAGGCTTCGAAAGTAGAAATGATGGTAAGATCTTTTCCACCATGGCATCCAGGACCAATTGTGCCTCCAAAGAAAAGAATACTGGGTCGATTCAACCTTCCCAATGCCATCATGGCACCTGGCATATTTTTATCGCATCCTACGACGGTGATTAGCGCATCGTACCATTGAGCGCAAGCTACGGTTTCTATACTATCTGCAATAATATCTCTGGAGGGTAGTGAAAATCGCATGCCAGCGGTACCCATTGAGATTCCATCACTCACACCGATGGTATGAAATATCAGACCAATCAGATCTTCTTTTGAAATTCCATCTTTAATATGTTTGGCTAAATCATTGAGGTGCATATTGCATGGATTCCCTTCCCAACCGGTGCTGGCAATACCCACCTGAGGTTTTTTAAGATCTTCGCTAGTTAGTCCAATAGCATGCAACATGGCTTGTGCTGCCGGTTGAGATGGATCAGAGGTTACGTGTTTGCTATATTTGTTTAATTCCATTTTTTCATTTTCTTGTATATGAAAAAAGGCCGCTCTTTGTGGAGAACGACCTTTTTTATAGTTATATTAAGTCAAACTCCTTTAGAGCATCTGAATAATAATCACGCTAATAATAATAGAAATAGAGACTATGTTGACGATTGTCAATTCACTCTGAATACTGCTTATGTCATATGAGTACGCCATAGTCTTTTTTGGTTTTGGAAGATATATGCTTTGCAATTTGATCTCCAACTTCTGAACAAAGTAAAGCCTTTTCTTTAATTAAATCAATAGTTAGTAGATTATTATCTATACAAAAAGTGACAGCTTCATCAATTTCATCTGCCTCTTCGGTAAGTCCAAAGTCCCTGAGCATCATCTCTACAGAGAGAATTGTAGCGATAGGATTGGCTATGTTTTTTCCAGCAGCTTGAGGGAATGAACCGTGTACAGGTTCGTACAATCGAGCCCCTGTTCCAGCTGAAGAAGAAGGAAGTAAACCTATGGAGCCGCCTAAAACACTGGCTTCGTCAGAAATAATATCGCCAAACATATTAGAAGTCACAATAACATCGAATTGTGAAGGGTTTAATATCATTTGCATTGCTGCATTATCGACGAATAGGTAATCCACGTTTATTCCCGGATATTCTTTAGACATATGCTGCACCACATCTCTCCAAAGCCTGGAAGATTCCAAAACATTGGCTTTGTCAATAAGGCATAATTTTTTTCTTCTTCTACCTGCTTCTTCGAAAGCCAACTTTACAATTCGCTCAATTTCGCCTCTGAAATAATGACATAGATCAGATGCTGCCTCTTCTGTTCGTTCTTTCTTGCCAAAATAAATACCACCTGTCAATTCTCTATAGATTACCAAATCCACCCCTTGCAATACTTCTGGTTTCAGTACGGAAAGATGTCTGAGATTATCAAAGATTTTAACCGGACGAATATTAGCAAATAAACCTAGAGCCTTTCTTAATTTAAGAAGTCCCTGCTCTGGTCGGACCGTTGCATTAGGGTCATTGTCGTATTTCGGATCTCCTATAGCTCCCAGCAATATCGCATCTGCCTTTTCGCAGGCTTCGATCGTTTTGTCAGGAAGCGGGTTTCCAGTCTGGTCAATTGCAGTTGCTCCAATCAATTGCTCATCAAAATTAAATGAGTGTCCATATTTTTCGGCAAGTGCATCCAATACTTTTATGGCCTGATCAACCATCTCTGGACCAATTCCATCACCTTTCAGGACTGTTATATTCTGTAGCTTTTTCATGACGTGTTGTAGTTTATATCTTTTCGTTGAGACCTAATTCAACGGTTAATAAATGATTTGTTGTTTTTCGAATTCTTCTATTTTATCCTTAATACTTAATAGATAATCTATATCGTCGTATCCTTTTAGAAGACATTCCTTTTTGTATGCATCTATCTCAAATTGTATGGTCACTTTAGCATCTACTTTCAGCATCTGTGCTGCTACATCAACCAAAAATATATGATTAGGATCTGTCTCTATGGTCTTAAATATATAGTCCAGTTGCTCATCCGAAACGGTGATCGGCAATAGCCCATTATTCAGCGCATTTCCTTTGAAGATATCAGCAAAGAAACTAGAAATGACAACGCGAAACCCATAATCATGTATGGCCCATGCCGCATGTTCCCGACTCGACCCACAGCCAAAGTTTTTACCTGCCACTAAAATCTCTCCCCTGTATATTGAATTATTCAGTACAAAATCTGACTTCTTATCTCCTCCTTTATCATACTTCCAATCCCGAAACAGATTTTCTCCAAATCCTTCCCTTGTAACCGCTTTCAGAAATCGTGCAGGTATAATCTGATCCGTATCGATATTTTCGATCGGTAAAGGAACGGCACTGCTTTCTATTTTAATTAAGGGTTGCATTTATCAGTTATTGATTTGTTGAGTTATTGAATTGTTTAGTTAAGTTTTATAAATACCTTCTTTTGTGCTTTTCTTTGATTTTGCTAATATTTTTAATAACTCTGTTGTTTCAGTTTTAATAGCTCCTATTTTTGTTGATTCTACTAATTCAGCTTCTTCTAATAGTTGCAGCCAAAATAAAGTCTCGTCACACTCTTCTACTACGATGCACAATTTGGCATAGAATTCTTTTTTTGAACGACTTCTATTGGTAGCATAATAATTTGCTGCTAATGACGTGGCAGATTTTAAAACCTGTTTTCCAATTACCCAGTAAGCTGTATTCGAAGGAAATTCATTTACCATTCTAATGACTAGAATAGCCAATACTCTGGTTCTTTTGAGCATCATAGCTCTAAATTCATCTTGGTTCATCTTGATACTTTAATCAAAAGAACCGCAATCCCTTTCAAATAATTCAGCTTATCCAAAAATGATTTTTATTTCAAGAATAAAATCATTTTCCAACTAACTCAGCTACCCACTCTAAAACTCAACAATTCGATAATTCAATAACTCATCAATTGAGCAATTCCCTCACATCCACAATCTTCCCTTCCACCGCTACTGCCGCTGCTGTCAACGGACTTGCTAGAATCGTTCTTGCTCCAGGTCCTTGCCTTCCTTCAAAATTTCGATTTGAGGTGGACACACAATATTCACCTGCTGGAACTTTATCTTCATTCATGCCTAAACATGCCGAGCAGCCAGGTTCTCGTAATTCAAAACCGGCTGCTTCAAATATTTTATCCAATCCTTCTTCTTTGGCTTGTTGTTCTACTTTTTTCGATCCCGGAACAATCATGGCCGTAATATGACTCGCTTTGGTTTTTCCCTTGACAAACTCAGCAACTTGCCTTAAATCTTCGATGCGCGAATTGGTACAACTGCCAATGAAAACATGTTCTACTTTTTTGCCAAGAAGAGATTCGCCTTGACTTAAACCCATGTAATCCAAGGCCTTTGTATTATCTGTTTTAGGAACGGTATCTTCTATTTTGATGCCCATGCCAGGATTGGTACCGTAAGTTACCATTGGACTTATGTCCTCCGCTTCGAAATGATACTCTGCATCAAACGTGGCATTTTCGTCGGAATAGAGAGATTTCCAATAGGAAACGGCTGCTTCAAAATCTTTTCCTTTTGGCGCATTCTCTCTACCTGCTATATAATCAAATGTTTTTTGATCTGGTGCAATCATTCCACCTCTGGCTCCCATCTCTATGCTCATATTGCAGACAGTCATTCGACCTTCCATAGAAAGACCTGTAATGGTATCACCTGCAAACTCAATAAAATGACCTGTCCCGCCAGCAGCGGTTAATTTTGCTATGACGTATAACACGATGTCTTTGGCACCAACCCCTTTTTGCAAGCTGCCATTGACATTGATGCGCATCGTCTTGGGTTTATTGAGGATCAGGCATTGAGTAGCCATGACCTGCTCCACCTGTGAGGTGCCAATTCCAAAAGCGATACATCCGAATGCTCCATGAGTACTGGTATGACTGTCTCCACATACAATAGTCATTCCCGGCTTGGTAATGCCTAATTCTGGACCGATGACATGGACAATGCCTTGTTTTTCATGGCCCAATCCATATAAAGGCACATCAAATTTCTGGCAATTGGAAATAAGCGTGTCTACTTGTTTTTTGGAAAGTGGTTCTGAAATGGGTAAATGCTGGTTTTTCGTAGGGACATTGTGATCTGCAGTTGCAACAATTTTCTTTTTTCGAAATAGATCAATTCCACGTTTTTCAAGACCAGCAAATGCTTGAGGACTGGTCACTTCGTGAATATAATGCTGATCAATGTAGATGACCTGACGCTGACCATTGATCTCGGTCACTACATGCGCATCCCAAATTTTGTCGAATAATGTTTTCATATCAAATGTTTTGCTTTGAGGGCAAAACGATTTTAATCAGTTTTTGCGATCTATTAGATTAGGGTAATTCAGTTTGAAAGTTTCGAGGATTATTTTTTCAGTGCCGGATCTTTCTATAGACTACTATTCGTCTGGTTTTTAGATCAGCTTAATGTAGTGAGCACCTTACACTCCTTTCAACTTTCAAACCTTCATACCCATCAACCTAACTTCTTACGCTGTTGCTCTAAATAATCCGGAAAGCATTTTCTCCAGATCTTTTTCATTTATTTCTTTTTTGCGATCTGCCAAATCTATAAACTTAGCATAGGCTATATCCAATTCGTCTTTAAACAAATTGTACCCTATTTCTTTAGCCCTAAAAGCCAATGCCGCTCTTCCACTTCTTGCTGTAAGTACAATTGACGAATGATCTACTCCTACTATTTTAGGATCAATAATCTCATAATTTTCTCGGTTTTTGATCACTCCATCCTGGTGAATTCCTGAACTGTGCGCAAATGCATTGTCACCAACGATGGCTTTATTCGGCTGCACCGGCATACACATCATATCCGAGACCGCCTTGCTCATTCTATTGAGTTGGGTAGTCTCAATAGACGTATGATACGCATTCCTCATTCTATGATTAATGATCATCACTACTTCTTCTAATGCTGTGTTTCCGGCTCTTTCTCCAATTCCATTAATCGTACATTCGATTTGTCGAGCACCTCTTACCACTCCAGCGATGGCGTTGGCAGTCGCTAATCCCAAATCGTTATGACAATGGGTGGAAAGAATAGCCTTGTGAATTCCAACCACATTTTCTCTCAAAAATGCAATTTTTTCTCCATATTCCGAAGGCATGCAATAACCAGTTGTATCAGGAATGTTGAGTACAGTCGCGCCTGCCTCAACTACAGCAGAGCATACTTTGGCTAGAAATTCGTTATCGGTTCGCCCCGCATCTTCTGCATAGAACTCCACATCTTCAACAAATGTCTTGGCATATTTTACTGCTGATACAGCTCGCTCAATTATTTTATCACGAGTAGAATTAAATTTATATTTGATGTGCGTGTCAGAGGTGCCAATACCTGTATGAATTCTTGGTCTTTTTGCATATCTCAATGCCTCCGCCGCACATTTTATGTCTTTCTCTACCGATCTGGACAGACCACACACCACTGCATTTTTTACCACTTTTGAAATGGCATCAACGGCGCTAAAGTCCCCTGGGCTTGAAATGGGAAATCCTGCCTCAATGATATCAACACCCAACGCATCTAATTGCTTTGCGATAACGATTTTTTGATCTTGATTGAGCTTGCACCCGGGAACTTGTTCTCCGTCGCGTAGTGTAGTGTCAAATATTTGTATTTTTTCTGTAGCCATTGGTGGTATTTACAATGTTCGCTGCAAATCTAAGTGTATAATGAACACTAAAAGGAAAAATAAAATTATAACTTTACAGTTTTCAACTATTATAAGTTGATTGTAAATAATTGTATATCAGGATGTTAATATTAAAATAATTACGGTGTTCAATGTTAAAAAACGATAGTTTGTTGCGATTAATCCGCTCTATGTCCAAGAGTGAAAAACGCAATTTTAAATTGATTGTACAGAAAACAGGAGGCAAACCTAAACTGTATGTGCAATTATTTAATCACCTTGATAAATACGGGAAATATAATGATGAATTGATTTTGAAAAAAATGCCTCAAATCAAGAAGAGTCAATTATCGAATTTAAAATCTGTCCTGTGCAAGCAAATTCTGCGATCTCTTCGTGATATTAACAAGGAAGAGTATCCCGAAATAAAAGCCAGAGAGCGATTTGATTTTGCCAAGGTTCTTTACGCCAAAGGACAATATAGAGCCAGTCTTGAAATGCTGCAAACGGTAAAATCTATGGCATCAGAAATTCAGCTTAAGCCTCTTGAATACCTTGCCATTAATTTCGAAAAGCTAATCGAATCGCAACATGTCACAAAAAGTATGTCACCAAAAGCTTATCTGCTTGCGAAAGAGTCGAATTCCATTATGGAGAATTTGATGGTTACAAATGAACTCTCCAATCTATCGTTACTTCTTTATGCACGATACCTGGAGAATGGATACGTCAAAAATCAAGAAGAGTATCAGGAATTGCACAAATATTTTCACAGCCTTCTTCCCGTAATTGAACTGCATCGATTGGATTTTTATCAGAAACTAAATCTATATCAGTCCTACGTATGGTTTCATCATATGTCACAAGACTTTGCGAATTATTACAGATATGCCCAGAAATGGGTGAGTCTTTTCGATGAGTTTCCTTCGATGAAGGTACCGGCAACCACTCTTTACATCAAAGGCTTGCACAATGTTTTGAATGCTCTTTTCATGGCAGGAAAGCGAAGGTTGTTTAAAGAGTACTTTTTTACACTTATGCAATTCAACGATGATGGCAATTTGAAGCTGTCCGTTAATGAAAAAGGACAATTGCAATTGTTTAAGTATACCCACGGCATTAACAGCATTTTTATAAGCGCAAATTATGACTACGGAGTATCATTTGTAAAAGAACTGGAAAAAACAATACGAGAGGAGAATCATCTATGGGATACCAGTAGAATCATGGTGTTTAATTATAAGATAGCGTGCGTCTATTTTGGCTCCGGGGATTTAGATAGCACCATTACATACTTGAATGAGGTCGAAAACATGTATCAACCCAGATTGAAAATAGATATTCAGTGCTTTTCGCGTGTATTGAATCTGATTGCACATTATGATTTGGGCAATGAGAGATTGGTCAGTTATAAAATCAAGTCCGTATTTCGATTTTTGTTGAAAATGGGAGAATTGGAAAAAGTGCAAATGGAAATATTTAGATTTATTCGAAGAACTCCGCGAATGAGCAAGGCAACAATTATTTCCGAATTTCAAACGCTTAGAAATAAATTGATTGAAATAGAAAAAGAACGCTTCGAAAAACGTCCGTTTCTGTATTTGGATATTATTTCATGGCTGGACAGTAAAATAAATAAGGTAAGTATGGTTGAAGCTATAGTTGCTCGAAGAAGAAAGGAGTAATGTTATCTTTGTTGGTGAAAATATTGTGGCAGAGTTGTTCAGTTGTTCAGTTTTTGAGTTGTTGAATTGTTGAGTTATTAAGTTGTTGAATAGTAGAGGGGTGTGCATAGTGTAACTTATAAACAATAAAACTCCAGGACAAGGAAATGGAAACTTTAAACAGAACCGGAATTAACAAAATTTAAAATTTGATGAGAGTAGCAATAAGTGTATTGGTTATTTTACTTTCTTTTTCTTGCTCAAATAAGACGGAAAAAGCGGTTGGTACTGTACAAGTAAAATGGGATGAAGCGAAACAATTGGAAATAAATGCCAAGCATGAATCTCCAAGGATGCAGTACAAATTGGTACAATCCAAATTTACTACAAAAGAGGATGTTTGGAAATATGCCCAACGTGATATGGGGGATTTTTCCGAAAAGGATTATCACCGACTCAAGCCACTGATTTATGAGCAGGATATTCCCACAATTCAGAATCATGTCAAATCGAGAAAACTGACTTATGAAAATCTCGTAAAATGGTACATCTATCGAATTGTCAAATATGAATCCAACCCCGAAACCTCTTTGCACTCTATCATTTGTCTTAATCAGAATGCCATTCGAATGGCGCGATACAAAGATGCAAACAAGGGTGACAATGACCATCCTATTTATGGAATGCCTGTTTTGCTAAAAGATAATATCAATACATCGGGATGTGCGACTACAGCAGGTGCCATTGTACTGGCCAACAATCAAACAAAAGATGCGACCATTGTGACTAATTTAAAAAGGAATGGAGCCATTATCCTGGGTAAGGTGAACTTGAGTGAATGGGCCTATTATTTCTGTGATGGATGTCCATTAGGTTATAGTGCTGTGGGGGGACAGACTTTGAACCCGTATGGCAGATTTATCTTTGAGACTGGAGGTTCGAGTGCAGGAAGTGGGGTAGTAATGGCAGCAAACTATGCCGCGGCAGCTGTAGGTACTGAAACGGCAGGATCGATTATTTCACCGTCCAGTCAAAATTCTTTGGTCGGCCTCAAACCTACGATTGGTGTGCTCAGCAGAACGGGAATTGTGCCTATATCCAGTACATTGGATACTCCGGGGCCAATGACTCGAACAGTTGTAGATAACGCAATACTTCTTTCTGCAATGTCCGGAAATGACCGAAAAGATAGAGTAACCATGCTGGCACCGCAAGGGATTGATTTTATCAGCGAGCTGGATTACAGAGATATGACTTCACTACGATTAGGCGCGAATGCAGTATTCATGCAAAGGGATTCTATGTATCGATCAACAGTCCAAAAATTGAAAAACGCAGGGGCAACGATTATAGAATATACACCTGCAGAAATCAGTTTGAACGGTTTTGTTGATATTCTTAATTATGATATGCAGAGAGATTTACCTTTGTATTTTAAAAATGAAACAGGCGATGCTATTGGGGAAATGTCTGTCGGTGATGTGATTGAATACAATACTATGGATTCGTTATTGCGTGCACCTTATGGACAGGGAAGATTTATCGCAACTAGAGATGACAGGACTCCAGATGCAGTTATGGATTCAATTAAAAATAAGTTGGAGGAAATCTCGCGTGCTCAATTCCAGGTTCATGTAAAAGAGTATAATTTAGATGCCATCTTATCAATCAATAATTATGAATCAGCAATAGCGGCATTGGCAAAATTTCCATGCCTTGCTATGCCGATGGGATATTCTGATAAGGGAGAACCACGGGCATTAACCTTCATTGGCAAACGATTCAAGGAAAAAGAATTGCTCCAAGTTGGAAGAGCGTATGAAAAGGCATTTGACATTCGGAAACCACCGAGCGCTTATTAATACCAACAAAAGGGTAGAGAAAGCACAATGAGTATAAAACAATATCTTGCTCCATTTAGTAAGATCATATCTCAAAAAACTCTGTTGAAATGGACGGGGAGGAATATGATCTTTCCCTATTACCATACTATAAGTGACGCAGATTTACCTTATATTTCAAATATATATCCACTGCGATCAATTCAAGAATTCAAGTCAGATTTGGAATATTTTTGTAGTTTTTTTGAACCTGTGGGAATTGAAGAAATTCATTCTGTTTTGAAATCAAAACGATCAAGTTCTAAGCCAATTTTTCACCTTACATTTGACGATGGATTGGTTGAAGTCTATGAGGTTATTGCTCCAATTTTGGAAGAAAAGGGCATTCCTGCTACATTTTTTTTGAATACTGATTTTATTGATAATAAAGGACTTTTTTACAGATATAAGATTGGATTGTTATTGGCAAAATTGAAAAAAGAAGAGTCCAGTGAATATGTCAAGAATGCCCGGATTATGCTGAAAGATTACTCAAAATGGAGTGGTTCTTTGACATCCAGTATGATGGCTTTGACGTATAATGATCAAGAATTGATTGCGGCACTCGCAAAAATTGTGAGGTTTGATTTTGAAGATTGGTTGATGAAATCTAAACCCTATTTGAACACAGGGCAGATCAAAGACTTACTAAAAAGAGGATTTAAAATTGGGTCACACAGTGTCGACCATCCCCGATTTAAAAACATCGATTATGATTTTCAAAAAGCGCAGATAAAAAGGAGTTTTAAGTATTTGGAGAAACATTTTGATTTGAAGGAGCGATTTTTTTCTTTTCCTTTTGGTGATGAAGGTGTACAAAAACAATTATTCGATTGGATGTATAAAGAAGAAGCCTGTGGATTGTCATTTGGCGTTTCTGGCATCAAGGACGATTACCATCCTTTTCATTTGCATCGAATTCCCATGGATTTTTGTCAGGAGAATATAAGCCAGTTTATTAAGTCGGAGTATTTCTATTTCATGATTAAAAGTCTTTTTAACAAAAACCGGATCTATCGCGCATGATTAAGAAAATATATAAGCAAATCGTACCGGAAAAGGTTCGCAACGACATTTACATAGCCAAGCGAAAAGCGAAAGGACTCTTGCTGCGAGGTGCAAATTTCGAATGTAATGTATGCAATAGCGCTTTCAGAAAGTTGTTGCCCAAAGCAGATCGCTTGAATGCAGAATGTCCCAGTTGTGGAGCATTGGAAAGAACACGATTGCTTTTGTATTATCTGCAGAAGGAGACTAAAATCTTCAAAAAACGAATGAAAGTCTTGCACTTTGGACCTGAACCGGGCCTTTATGCGATTATTTCTAAAGCTGACTTGGAATATGTAGATGCGGATTACAACGCTGCCTATGCCAATCATGTCATTGATATCACCGATATTCATTATCCAGACGATTATTTTGATCTCATTATTTGTTCCCATGTCGTAGGCTATGTCACGGATGAAGACAAAGCCCTGGAAGAATTGTATCGCGTACTTTCACCAGATGGAATGATGTTGTTGCTTACCTTTCTAAATCCTGAGTCCGCTGATACGATCGATCACGATTGGGTCAATACCCGAGAACTACGAACAATTCACTACGGTGAACCCGATTGTTTGCGATTGCATGGTTATAATTATAAATCTGTCCTGGAAAGCAAGGGTTTTAAGGTGAATCAAAGGGATTATCGAGTCGAATTAGGTGAAGAACGGATAAAAAGAAACGTGCTGGGAGAAGGCCCACGAGAAGATATTTTTGAATGTACTATTTGATGGAGGCAATGCTGGAATGATTAAATGGTTGGAATGCTTGAATGTATAAATTCTAAATGCTTTAAATGACTCGACTGAGAATGCGAAAGTGCAAGCCTTTATTAAATTGTTTAAGCATTTAGCTCCTTCAAACATTCTCCGCATAACTTGGTGTAAAAAAAACTCTGTGCTCAAGATCCTCAGACTTTCTCCAATACCACCGCATATCCTTGTCCTACACCAACACACATTGTCGCCAGTGCATATCGCCCATTCTTTTTATGTAGATCCAATGCTGCCGAGTGCGTAATCCTCGTTCCCGACATGCCTAGTGGATGCCCTATTGCTATAGCTCCCCCATTTGGGTTAATACGCGGATCATCATCCTGGAGCCCTAGTTCTCGAATGCATGCCAGGCTTTGCGCTGCAAATGCTTCATTCAATTCAATCACATCAATGTCTTCTAATGTAATTCCTGCTTTTTGCAATGCTTTTTGAGAAGCGAGGACAGGGCCAATACCCATTATTCTTGGTTCAACCCCAACGACTGCCGATGAGACAATTCTTGTCAATGGTTTAAGTGCATATTTAGTCACGGCATCTTCTGAAGCAATAATGGTAGCTGCTGCACCATCGTTTAGGCCAGAAGAGTTTCCGGCAGTGACTGTTCCGCCCTCTTTTTTAAAGGCAGTGCGTAGTTTGGCTAAAATTTCGACCGTGGTCGAGGGGCGAATGAACTCATCCTCCGAGAATAGTATGGGGTCTTTTTTACGTTGTGGGATGGATACTGGTGTAATCTCTTCGCCAAGTCTTCCTGAGAGTCTGGCATTCGTTGCTTTGAATTGAGAGTTGAAAGCAAATTTATCTTGATCTTCTCTGGATATTTTGAATTTCTCCGCGAGATTTTCGGCGGTGACGCCCATGCCATCCACTCCGTACAGTTCCTTCATTTTTGGATTGATGAAGCGCCATCCGAAGCTGCTGTCGTGCATTTGCGCATCACGTCCAAAAGGTTTGGAAACTTTGGAAATTACCCAGGGACCTCTTGTCATATGCTCCACTCCACCCGAAATGAAGATGTCTCCATCTCCTGCTTTAATTGCTCGATTGGCATGGATGATAGATGACATTCCCGATGAACAAAGACGATTTACAGTTTCTCCCGGTACGGACCAAGGCAGCCCTGCCAGTAAACTGCACATTCTTGCCACATTTCTATTGTCTTCTCCGGCTTGATTGGCACACCCCATGATCACATCATCATAGGCATCGAGAGGGATGGATGGATTTCGTTTTAAGATTTCTCGAATTACGTGGGCACCGAGATCATCAGTACGAATGGAAGAAAGTGTGCCTCCAAAGTTGCCAATAGGCGTTCGTATTCCATCAATTAGAAAAGCTTCTTTCATTAGGTTAAGGTTTCTCGAAACGTTTTTTTTTAAAATGAATTCAATTCCAACTTCGTCAGTTGATACTAGGCCTGAGCCGTGGGAGTAAAATTCATCGGTGGAAATGGATTTTGATCCGGTTCGCTTATTTTGCCATGCTGAGCTTCGTATTTCTTGATGTTTTCTACCAAAGCCTTATACAATCGCTTAGCATGTTGAGGTGTAAGTATAATTCTTGACTTCACCTTTGCTTTAGGCACATTCGGTAAAATTTTCACAAAATCAACTACAAATTCAGATTGAGAATGTGCTATTATGGCAAGATTTGAATAGATACCTTCCGCTACTTCTTCCGATAGCTCAATATTCATTTGATTGCCTTTTTTTGTTTTTTGTTCGTCTGCCATTATCTGGTTTTTAATTTGGGTGCAAATATAAGCTATTTGGGGAGTAATCTATCTTGTTCAAAAATCGATATGCCTATTTGCAAACCCTGAAAATTTATTAATTGATGATAAAAACAACAAGTGGTTGGCGCATTGGTTCTAAAGATCGAATCTTGTGTTTTCTAAAAGTAAACCTACCGCTTCTGAATTTAATAAGGAACTATTGGGAAATCAAGAATCTATGGCATGATCAAAAGAAGTTGAGCGTGTTATTTTATGATGGGATGGAGGAAGTTAATGTTGTTGGTCCTTTTATTCTGAGAACTTCTTTTAATCATCTAAAAGGTATAAAAAATCCAGATAGCAATAAAAATCGTTATCTGGATAATTATCACTCTTAACGTTGCAGAATTTTTGAAGGTCTTTTGGTATACTCTTAGTTTTTAAAAGAGAACCTTCTTAATTCCAGACTATTTTTAAATTAACAGTTCATCCAAACCGTTCCAGAATTTGATGCGGTTGATGAGGTGTTAATATGAGATAATGTACAATCGTGAGCCAGCGCATGTCTGTACCACCCAAAACAGTCACTCATACCAGTGCTGTAGTTGCAGTAAATCTTTACAGCTTGAGGTAAGTTATCGTTATAGTTTTCAACATCCCCTGAACTCATGGCATATGCATTTAGTACTGCAAGTCCGGTACCTGAATTAGAATTAAGCGTAAAACCAGTACTCGCTTCGGTTCCATTCTGTGCAAGAAGTCCAGAAACCATTTGATATAAATCTGCATCAGAGATACCGATTGAAAATTCAACCGTAGCAATTAATTCTCCGTCCATATCGAGAATCGGAGATCCAGAGCTACTTGACCGTGTTTCTATTGCTTCTTCGTTTAAAGGGTTGAATTCTTGTTTATTACAGGAACTAAGAATACCAACGAAAAATACCAATAGACCTAAGATTTTTAGCTTGTTCATAAATAAAATGATTTTAAATTTCCTACTCTGTTTAATACAGGCTTTTCAGATTCCGCCTTTTCTCGTTAATCGGTAGTATTCATGAGCTAATCAATTTCATAATCAAATCACTTTGAAGAAGGTCTGATCAAGGGGAAAAAATGGAAAGCAAGACACTTACCAAGGAGTGCAGGGTTTTGCGTTTGTTTGGAAGAATTAAAGACTAAATGTTAAGTCATCAAATTTTTCTAATGAATAGATCAGCAAAAGCAAACAATGTAGACACATCCAGTTCGAAGATTTTGTTTCATTCCTTATTGGTGATGATTTGAAACCATCCACCCAAGCGTTGAGTAGTCCCACTGAAAACGGAATATTAAAGGGTATAAAATTGAGGTCAACGTTCCTTAGATTAACTTCTTCTTATTCTTTTTCTGCAATATTGCTTTTGTCTGTATAGCTGTACACAATTCCTATTAATAAAAAGACAGAGAAATATAATAACCTTTTCATTTAATTAGTATTTCAATATAATCCCTACTTCTTTTTTTGATAAGGAGTTTCGGGATAGCCTCCTATGATTGTAAATGGAATTAGGATGGATCTTAAAATCTACGTTCAATCGCGCGCATTAAACAATTTTGATCTCATGGGTAGAAGGAATGAATTGGCGAAACGTGACCAAAAAAATGTTGGAATCGGATCTAAATGTGTTTACACGTGCTATGAAGTGATTATATAAAATGACAAGGTTGTTTACACATTGATTCTGTTGATCAAATTTGGAATTGCATTTTGCTTAAATAAGGCGAATTCGAGGTTGCACTTAAAGAATAAGGGTGGTGTGGAGTTGGAAGGATTCTGAATAAATTGATAATGAACAATTGATAATTGACAATTAATGTTTTGATACTTATTCTCGGTTGAAGTAGCGATTGATGGCCTCGGTTCGGTTAGTAACTTGCAATTTCTCGTAGATTTTATGGATGTGTTGTTTGACAGAACCTATGGTTATTCCTAGTTTGACGGAAATTTCTTTATAGAGTAGTCCATTGGCTAACTCAGAGAGTAGCTCATATTCTCGTTTCGTAAGTGGGAGTGTCTGCGGTTCATCATCTTCTTTTTGAGTTTTTAGAGTAACGAAAGAGTCTATCAATTTTCTTGCAATTTTGGGACTCAAAGGTGATCCTCCATTGTACAATTCTTTAATGGCTTCTATAATTTTTAATGTGGGTGTATTTTTTAAAAGATAACCCTTAGCACCTGCATTGATACTTTGAAATATTTTCTCATCATCTTCGAAGATAGTGTACATACAAAATTGTGTATTAGGCATTTTTTCTTTGAGCCTGGTAATTGCTTCAATTCCTGATATTCCTGGGAGCCCTATATCTACAATTACGATATCAACTGGAGATTTCGGAAGAAAAGTAACAGCATCTTCAGCATTTGTGAAAATCTGATTACAGGAAAATTCTTCTTGATTGTTTAGTGTATTTTTTAAATCAAATGCAATATCACAAAGATCTTCTATGATTGCGATTTCAATATTTTTAGAATCTGTCATTCGGATACAATTTTGGATGAAAAAAAAGGAAGATTTATGTGGATAACACCTAAATTATAATGATTGCCAAAAAATCCTGGTGTTTGAGCCCGAAGACATTTTAATAATCTGTTTTTCTTTTGTATAAATTTTCAAGATTGTCTCCATTTATATAACTGGTGAAGCTGCATACAAATGACTTCAATATTTTGTATTGATGGACAAAATCCCAATTGATCTTTCTTTGATAGAAACGGTCATGTGGCTGAATGTCAATAAATGTAAGGTAATTGTCATATGTAATTTCCTTCATATCAATATTATTTAT
>JBCCVV010000114.1:0-20059 GCA_039194925.1 Bacteroidota bacterium | reverse complement strand
TACGCCCCGAACGATATTTTTTCATTGCAGATTTGTTAACTAACACAAGTTCTATTCGAACCTGTGACCCTCCCGCCTCAAGCGGGATGCGCTAACCGGACTGCGCTACGCCCCGAACGTTATCTTTCATGAGATGTATGGCGGAGACGGAGGGATTCGAACCCCCGGTACCAGTTTCCCAGTACGACGATTTAGCAAACCGTTGCTTTCAGCCACTCAGCCACGTCTCCGTGTTAACCTTTTTTTATGCCTTCATCTTTTGAAAGCGAGTGCAAATATATACTTCCTGCCGTATTAATGCAACATAAAATCTAAAATTAATACCGAAAAATATTTTTCCGATTGTATCACCCTGATTTTGTGATAATTAATCGTTTCGTCCAGTGAACATATAGATCAAAAGAGTAGGATGGAGAGACTATCTTCGCATCGCTCGGGCCTCAAAAAGTCAACAAAAAAAGGTGTTGTTGCTTTTTATATACATTATGAACTCCTGAAGCTTTCTGCGGCTCACCGGAAGTCTCTTGCCATCTTCCATGATTGCACAATTGCCGTTGGTTTTGATTAAGCGATCCAAAAAGGATAAATTGATCAAATGAGAATTGTGAATACGGAAAAACCCACAGTCGCAGAGCTGCTTTTCAAAGGCTTTTAGTGGTTTTGCAATAAAAAGAGAATTGCCGGATATCAAATGAACAAAGCTGTAGTTATTGGAAGACTCCAAACGCATGATCTTTGTCAAACAAACAAAATGTACACCAGACTCAGTATTCAAAACCAATTTGCGATTTTGTATGGGAATCTCACTTTTGCGTATTAATGTATCCTTATTATTCGGGGGGCATTCTTTTTCGTACGAACGGTCAATGCGTTTAGCACTTCTCACGATAGGTTGGGTTTCAAGCTTCATTATTACTTCTTTGTCCTTGTAAAACACTGTTGTAGTTTATAAGGAGGTTACTAGTTGCTGTCTACGTTTAGAAAAAGCATATATCCATTGTAATTTCCAATTTCCACCTGTTTGTTCTTTTTTGTGTGAAAGGTAACCGGATGATTAAAAAAAATATTTCATTATTCGATCTTAGCAAAATGGAATGCAGAAAGAAAATTCTTTTTTCATCACTTTACGACCAGAATTTTGCCATCTGCTACCGAAATCTAAACGAACTTCTTTTTTTAGGATAAAAATTTGTACCCTCTCTGATAGAACTGTCATATTTACATACGTTTTATTGAACATTGGTTTTTAAGATCCGCATAGGAGGATCATTAGCACACATGCATATTCGATTGTAATCTTCTGATTTCCATATAGAAGAAAATATTTCAACAGTTTAAAACGAATCGAATATGAAAATTAGATTTATCGCAGTTGTGATTGCATGTTTGAGTTTTCAATTATTGCAGGCACAATTTGGACAAGATTGCGAATCCGCAATCAAAATATGTACACAAGAGCAATACAAAATCACAGGCATGTCAGGTGTTGGCATGATGCTGGAGCGTGATAAAAATGCGCATTGCTTTAATTCCCAATTCAAGGAGACCAATAGCAAATGGTTGCAGTTTAAAATTAAAGAGGCCGGTGAACTGTACTTTACTATTGACCCTATTACCAAAACGGATGATCTGGACTTTATTCTTTACAAACGGTCCATAAAGGATTGCTTATCGAAAGAGATCGTGCGCTGTATGGCTTCAGGCCTTAATCTTGGCAGCAGAAATCCCGGAACACGCTGTGCGGGCTCAACTGGTTTACGACCCTATGATTATGATATCGATGAATCGACGGGATGCACCGACTCCAATGATAATTTTTTGAGTTCCATCATCACCAATGAAGGAGAGGAATATTTGATTTTGATCAATAATTACAACAATTCAGATGGTTTTTACTTCAAAATGCAAGGAGAGGCAAAACTACATAGCTACGATGATTGCCTGGACGGTTCGGCACAGCTCACCATTTCAAGTATCTCTCCGAATCCGGTATCTGATGTTGTAAGAATCTCATTTCAATCGGATATACAAGAAGAGAATGGTAGAATCGAATTATTGGATTTTAACGGTAAACAGGTCTTGATCAAATCTGCCTTGATCACGGAGGGAAGCAATCACATTTCAATCGATATGTCCGATTTGCCGTCGGGTCCGTATTCCGTGAAATTGACTACTGAAGGTGATACGATAGTCGAGACATTAATCAAAATATAAGAATCCAAGGGGCTGATAAACTATTGGCTCCCTATTCTCAACTAAAAATAATAAAGATGAAAAAAATAAAAATCCTATGCATAGGACTCTGTATGCTTATGGGGTTACCCCTGCTTACTGCAAACACGGATTCCTTCGGCAATTTTATGCCACCGGAAGAAACGACGCCGGTAAGCTGGCCAGATTGCGAAAAACCAAATGCTTTTTTGGTCAATAAAAAAGATTATCGATTGGTGGTTTTTAAGAATGGAAATTCCAAGATGGATTATAAGGTTTCAGGATATAAAAATGATGTATTCACAACCAAAATGATCAAAATGGGAGACGGATTGTCTTACGAATGGGCCACAGAAAATCTATACATCCAAGCGGTTTGTGATGAAAATATTGAAAGCGATACGACGGATTTGGACGTAAATGAAAATATTTGTTTCCATCCCAACGAAAACGAAGAACCTGCCATCTTGGAGTTTACCTCTCCTAAATATACCATGTTAGGAAGTTGCCTTATTGTACATTTTCCGATCAATCAGTATTGTGATAACCCGGATGACGCCTATAAAGTACACATAGAATATACTGATGATACACAAATCAGCAGTAATTTCATTTACACCAATGGAGTCGTCCTGGAAAACATTTTGGATGTTAATAAGACGGTAAAAGGTATAAAATCTTTCTATAAGTCCATTGACACCAACACGGCCGATGAATTGACAATGCAGGAAGAGCCCTTAGATTTTTTTGAAGATTTGGGCTACGATTTTGATGCCTGTCATTCTGCTGATGTCAATGAAGACTTGTGCAATCTTACTGACTATATTACCGTAGAGGAAATTGACGGTGAGATCGTGTTTCAAGCCTCGGGGATTGATGCAACCAATTTCAATGAGATGATCGGGACGGGAGACGTAAGCTCAATCTATTTTCGTATTGAAGCTACGGATAATCATGGCAATTCTTTCAGCGAGAATATCCCATTGTACACTGATGATTTTAGTGATATCAACAATTGGTCGTTTTCTATTTTTTCTCTGATGGGAGAGGTCACAATCGCTCTGACGGTAAATGCCTACTTTGAGGATGCATCGACTTTTACATGTGCAAATCCAGCTAATTACATTGTCGGATCAGGAGTGGATGTATGTCCAATTTGGAATTTATTAAAATACAACAGCCAGGAGAACGGTATACTTGTCAATTTTAATGACCCTGATAGCGCCTCTTACCTGTTGGATGCGTTGAATCAATTGGGCATTGGATCTGTTTCGGAGGCAAATGATATCGTCTTTGATCAAGTGGATAGTATTGCATTTACGTTGAGCTTCGGCAATATCAACACGAGCTTTGATCAGATAACGGTGAGTTATTTGGTTGATAATTCCAGTAATTTAGAAACACTTGAGTTTTACTTTGGAAATTTTGACTTAGTCGGATTTGAAGGCAGTCTTTTGATAGAGTACTTTTTGTCAGGAGGCAAAACGAGAGAATGTTTTATCAATCCGATCTATTTGGACGATGAATTACCCCTGCCAGAATATGATTGTGGTGAAGCCTACAGCCTACCCTTAATTGAAAATCTCAATGAGATTCCGAATTTGTTTTCGGGAGATATCATTTTCGTCGCTGGCCTTGCTGTAAAGATTACAGAAGCCGAAAAACAGCCGACTGGTTATTTCACGGGGCAAGGATATGTATCTGTACCATTTGGAAAACGAAAAATAAAAGTCGAATTTCTTGATGGTATTTTGGTCAATACAGACTATGAAGTATTTGATGGTGAAATTAGAGGTGTTGTTGCAGATCCATCCTACTATCCAGATTTCGTGGCCGATCCCGGCGCTCTGATTTTTGGTGAAGAAATCTGCGTCCCGCCGACTCCTCCAGCAGGGACAGATGCCGAAGGATTTGATCCCGTAACCGGGTTAAATGCAAGAGGATTTTACGCAGATGGTACGCATGTCAGCGGTGGATATTATGATGAAAATGG
Organism: Bacteroidota bacterium; assembly: GCA_039194925.1. Lineage (GTDB taxonomy): Bacteria > Bacteroidota > Bacteroidia > Chitinophagales > Saprospiraceae > CAJXUU01. The sequence continues at coordinate 15,855 of JBCCVV010000114.1, read as the reverse complement.
TTTTGATATCAACGGCATACATGAAATTACCAATACTCCATACAACGAAGCGGGATGTAGCGTTCAATCATTGGATATTGATGGCAATCCATGCGATCCTGCGCAGTCAAATGATCCTGCCGTAACGGCATTTATTGATAGTGTCTCACAGGTTATACCGGGTATTACAGGCGACTTATTGGATCAGTTCATTGCCAATGTGAATACCAATCTGGATACTATTAATTGTGATCAGTTACGATCTGAATTGTCATCATTAATTGCCCAGGCTGGGTACAATTCAGATTACATTGTAGGATCAGCACAGGAATATCTGAATGAAGGAATGAACGAAAACTTTACGACCCGTCCGCAAAAAGTGATCCTGCAATCCAATGCAAGATTACAAATCGCCATGGACGTAGAAGACAAGCACATTGAACTGTACGATTGTGATCGGCAGGCAACCATATTAGCGAGTTATCTCAGTACTCTGGATAATATTTCAGTAGACGATATCATGGAAGAATTATTAGACCGATTGCAAAACATAACAAAATATCAGGTGGATAATTTTAATGCAGATCCACAGGCATTTGAAGCATGGATTGCTTTTCAGATTTCACAGATATTGGATGAAGCAGGTGGATTTGGTCATGTAGATTACCTGGCACCACCTTTGATAGCCCCAGCTGAAACGTTACCAAATTACAAGGGATACTCCGGATATAATGCCATGACAAGCACCGATGAACTTCCTACCAGTTTGTATGAATCGACCCGCAGTAAAGATGAAGTATTTTGGCTTTTTGAACAGGGAGAGCAGGATATTATGGGTATTGATCGAGCCTTCTATCTTGAAGAATTGTACAGTCAAATGACTGCAGCGACACAATCCATTACAGTGTTAGAAAAGCTACCCATGCAATTGAGAAAAGAAGAAGATGGTGTCAATTATGATATTTATCTGGACAATATGGTATTGAGTCCGGAAGGAGCTTCCATTGATGCGTACTTTGTATTTACGGTACCTGAATCCGGGAAAAAGATCGTCTTTAAATTATTAAATCTGAATTTTGGCAAGGGTGGAATAATCGGAGAATCCAAATTACAGCTCGAATCAGAAATTGAGATTCGGATGAATAATGTAGCTCTCTTGAGAATCCTCCCTGGCGAAGAGACATTCGTTGCGTGGGATTGTGAGGGCTTTACTTCAATTAGTCTTGCCGGACAGGTTGAATTGTGTAGAAATATCATAATACCCTTGGATGAATCGACGTTGGAGCCATTGCCATACCCCGAACGATATGCGATTGATTTTAATGTGAGTTTGACCAAATGGACCGATTTTTACATGACCGTCAATGAGGGAGATGTACGGCCTTTTGCTATTGCCGGATACGATGATTTAAAGTGGACCGTGAACCACATGGCATTGGATTTTAGTGATTACGAATCACCAACCATCTCGAATCTACCCGTAGGTTATAATTCAGTCCATTATGTCAATGGTGAAATGGAGGATAGCTGGCGCGGATTTTATTTAGGAGAACTGTCCGTAACCATTCCATCTGTTTTTACACAGGATGAAGGGAATTACAATACTATAGGTGTACGTGATCTGGTTATCGATGATAATGGTGTTTCGGCAGTAGCTTTTTTTGAAGGATCGGAAGGTTCTCTTTTACCTCTGGAAGAGGGAAATGCCGGTGGATGGGGTATTTCAATCGACCAGATCTCTTTAGTGGTATTGCAAAACCATCTTCACGGAGGAGGTTTTGGAGGCGAGATTCAGGTTCCTGTATTAGATGAACCCCTGGAATATAGCGCCATGATCTATGCCGGAGGGAATATGGAATTCACCGTAAGTCCCACAGATACCATTGGAATGGATGTGATGCTGGCACAAGCCTCCCTTTTAGAAAGCAGCTATATTAAGATGATCGTCCAGGATGGAGAAGTAACCGCTAAAGCGCACCTCAATGGGGTATTGTCCATGGAAGAGTCTGAAGGTTCCTTTCCGATACAAGTCTCCGATATTACATTCACAGGTTTTGAAGTATCCAATAAATCACCTTATCTCTCACCAGGGGACTGGGAAGTTGCCGTGGATATCAACGCCGATTTTGGTGGATTTGAGATTAATATCTCAGATTTGGGACCGGTCTCAACGGGAAATGAAGAGGAAGTAAGCCTTGCATTTAATGTGGATCTCTTGCTGGAAGGAAATAATAATCTTGCCGCTGCCGGAGCATTTGAAGTAATCGGTCGACTGGATGTTGATGACAATGGAAAGCAGGATTGGAATTTTGATCGCATCAAGGTAAATGCCTTCTATATCGATGCTACTTTCTCTGCGGGGCGGGTCATTGGATCGCTCACACGATTTGAACAGGATCCTGTCTATGGCAAAGGGTTTCAAGGTATGGTGAGTATGCAATTCAATAACTTTGGCGACATACAGGCGGTGGCTATTTTTGGTAAAACAGACCATCTTTTAGGTGAAGATTATAAGTTCTTCATGATCGATGCTCAAGCTAGTCTTAATGGTGCGGGAATCCCACTTGGAGCTTTGTATATTGATGGCTTCGCCGGAGGTGTGAGTTATCACATGGTTCAGGATTTTGGAGATATGCAAATCGCCGAAGAAGAACCTTCTACTCAACTACCTCCTTTGGGAGAGTCATTGTCTGGTGTGATTTATACTCCGGACCCTACGATTGGATTGGGACTAAAAGCGGGTGCGCTTATCAGTGTTTTGGGTAAAAAAGCCATATTCAACGGGAAGGTCTCGTTTGAAATGATTTTTAACGATGCGGAAAACAATGAAAGTGGAGGCGGTTTGCATTCCATGACTTTTGAAGGTATTGGTCAATTTATGAGTAAAGCGGCTATTACCGGCTCGACATCAGGACAAAATCAGTCAAGCGCACCGGTAGGGCTATCTTCCAGCATAACGGCACATCTGGTGTTGTCATACAACCATACCAATCGAGAATTTTTGGGACAATTCAAAACCTATCTCTATACACCTGGCGGATTGCTGCGTGGTGCCGGTAGTAATAATAAAATGGTCAATGCCGAGATCTATTTTGGTCCGGAACAATGGTACATGTATATGGGGACACCTCAGGATCCATGTGGTATAATGTTGAACATCCCCCTCATTGGCAGTATAGAAAAAACATCTTATTTGATGGTGGGGACGGAAATACCAAATATGCCCGATTTGCCGGAAAATGTACGTGAGATTGCTTTTACAGCCCAACCGGCTCAGACCTTCAGGCAATCGGGTGCAGGTTTTGTCTATGGCTCTGCTTTTGATATTGGTGCAGAATTGAATTTGGGTATTGCTTCTGGATCCGTATCAGCTGGAATGGGCTTCGATGTGATGATGCGGCAATATCAAAATGCCTACTGCCTTGGAAATCATCCATACGAGGAGCTTGGAATCAATGGATGGTATGCCATGGGACAGATGTGGGCTTTTATTGAAGGCGAGGTTAAGGTATTCGGTATCCGGGTCCTGGAAGCGGGTGTTGCAGCAGTATTGCAGGCTCAATTTCCGAATCCGTTTTTTGCCCAGGCTACACTTGGTATACGTGTAAAAATTGGTCCGTTTGTCCAAAACACCAGTTTGGATTTTGCCGTGGGTGATTATTGCATCATTGTTGGAAATGAATCCAGTGAAATTGGCTTGGATATTATTGCCAATACCAATCCTACCGATAATATGGAAGAAGTTCCGGCGGATGCCGACATCGAAGTTTACTTCAACATTCCATTGGGACAGAATATCAGTATGCCGGACCCCACTTCGATTGAAGGGGAAGAGGTAACCTATAGAGTCAATACAGCAACCAGCGACGATATTGAAATTACAAGTACGACCTTTGGTGAGATCTTCGATTATGATTTGGCATACAAGAACAACAATTCCATGTTGCTCATCAAAATGAGAAGAATGTTTTATGCCGGTGATACCATTTCTATGACCATCGAATTGGAAATATTGAAGAATGGGAGTCCGCTGGATACAGAAACGAAAACCATCACCTATGTAGTAGGAGAGTCGTATGATATTATTCCGGCAAGCAACGTTGAGTATTCCTATCCGCTGGATGGCATGCACAATTTTTATAAAGAAGAGTACAACCAACATAAAGGGTTTATTCAGTTGAAGTCCGGAATGCCGGAGTTGTTTTACGAAGTGCCGGATGGATATGACCAGCGCATGCGATTGACAAGTGAGAACGGTGAAATTTACGTTTTTGATTATGAATATCAAGCTCTGGATAATACGATTGAATTTCCAATGAATCCTGATATTCTTGAAAACGAAACCTTGTACAAATTGGAAGTGGTACGACTAGTCTCTGGATCATATCCGGATTACACTGAGGCCACAGAACCAGTTACAACAACCTCCACTGCTGGGATGATGGGTGTGCCGCTGGAATCAATTTCAAACAAATCTGCAGACGCTACAGACGAGGATTTGGATAATGGAGTCATGTATCAGATGTATTTTCGGGTAAGTGAATACAATACATTACAGGAGAAGTTAGATGAAGGTCTGGATCCATCCGGAAATGTATCAAGTGCGTTAGGAATGAGCAAACTTCTGGATACTGAGCACTTTGATATTTACGAAACAAAAGGATTGAATGCTCAGGAATCTCTAATCAAATTTTATGGAGATTATAATAACGATTGGTTTGACTTTTACAACGATGTCATCTACGATAAAAATTGGCCGATCGAGATCACTTTTGAAATCCCATGTGAAACAGATGGTGCCAATGATGAAGGCGGATTTAACGGGGTGACCTTTGAGTGTCCAAATTTGATCGATTGGAGGGATACCGATGGGACATTGGATATCGACGAAGGCATCTTTTTGAATAAATCGCTGAACGAAAACCACCTGATTGATGGTAGAAGTTTTCTCTATGGAGTAGAATATGAAACCACCGATCAGCGCGGACAGGTCATGTATGTACCAGAACAACAAATGCACTACAATACCCGAAGAATTGCGATGGCACATTTGTCGGAGATCAAACGAGATATTGAAAACTGTCTCTTGATCGATCAATTCACCTGGTTCGATGTGTGTCTTCCGGATTGGAGTCAAGACTATCCTGTACCAGTTAGTGGAGCTACCATTGAGCCCGTAGAAATGAGAAATTACCTCAACTATGGTTCTCATACAAACTCCTATGGTTCAGGTGATTATCCGGCAACTATGGAGTATGTGTTGCCCAATGGTATACGAACCTCGATGAGGGTGATTACTTTTTCTTATAACAGTAACTAATAGGTGTAACTACCTTTTTATTAAAAAAAATATCATGAATTTGAAATCTTATATATATACGATTGTGCTGCTCCTTTGGGGCGGCATGGTCCTGGCACAATCCAATGAGACGATTGATCCTGCAAAAAATAGATTGTACGGATCTTTTGCCCTCAATGGTGATAAAACCAAGGTGTTTATGAGCTGGATTCCCTCCAATCTGGCTGTATGGGAAGAGGGGAGAACAAACGGCTACCAGATAATCAGAATTACAAAAAGTATTGATGGCGCAGATTTGACTTTAGACGAGCAAATAGCTACCAAAACGATTTTGAAATCCAGTCTGAAACCACATACGGAATCTAAATTTACAACCAAATATGCTAATGATGAAGTCGGGTTGGCGCTTAGAGATATCTATTATTCATCAGCCGCGGATATGGAAATAGGAAGTACATCTAGTTTGGCAGATGCCGCACAGTATACGCGTCAGGAGGAAAGTAAGCTCTTTATGACGTTGATGATTACTAATCGTGAGTATGCATATGCACGTTCAGCAGGGCTTGCGTTCAGCGACAATACCATTGCTTCTAATGCACGCTATGTGTATTACGTTTCAATTAACAATGGTACACTCGAAAACATGATCTCTTCTATTTTAGAAGTGGATGTACTTAATACTGTAAGTGCCGAAGCTCCAACCGATATTGCGGCCCTTGGGGGCGATAAGGAAGTCTTGTTAAGTTGGAAAATTCCAGAAAGGAGTCAATACATGGCATATGAAATCTATAGAAAACCAGCCAACGGAGCAAATTTTGAATTGGCAACGGAAGAACCATTTATTCCATTTTTTAGTGCTGAGTATGAGACAAATGTCATCTTTTTTAAAGATAGTCTGGAGGCCAATGATCAGGTATATCATTACAAAGTTAGGGGTTTAAATCAGTTTGGATACCCTGGTCCCTTTTCTGAAGTAGCTGAAGTTCAAGGTCTGCCACCACGAATGGATATACAATTGGATATCAATAGAATGGAAGCTGAAGAAGGTCAGGATTTAACCTTATTCTGGGAAGAGTTTCCAGGTGAATTTGAATCTTCAATAGATCACTTTAATGTCTTGCGCATGGTCAAGATCGATGGTCAGCCGGAAGCTATGAACTCAGAGCCGATTGCGGCTAGTGAGAGAAGTTTTGTGGTTGTCGAACCATTATCAGAAGCCTACTATATTCTGGAAGCAGTTGATATGAATGGGCATTTATACAGATCGACTGCATTCCTAGGACAGATAGCGGATACCACACCACCGGTCCAGCCGATAGGCGTTGAAGGAGAGATCAGATCGGATGGTTTAATAAAAATTGCCTGGAGTGCCAATCCTGATAATGATCTGGACGGCTATTTGATCCGATACTCGAATGACAAAAATGGTGCCTTCACACAAGTGACCCAATCGCCACTCAAGGATACAACCCATCAATGGAATCTGAATATGGATATCGCCATTGAGAAGATATACATCCAAGTCATTGCCGTAGATTTTAGATTCAATCAATCCGTACCTTCTGAAAAATTGGAATTGATGAGACCCGACCTTATGGCTCCCGGAAAGCCAGTACTTAATATGCTGAAACCATCACCACAAGGCGTGAAAATCAGTTGGTCAGGCAGTCCTTCCGAGGATGTAATCTATCATTCCCTTCAACGAAAACTATCTGAAGGTACAAATTGGGTCGAGGTGATAAAAGTCAAACCGGAAGCCATTGCATTGGCAGTGGAAGAAGATTCATTGGATATTCATCCGATACACTTTTTGGATAAAACAAAATTAGTTGTGAGGCAACGATACGATTATCGGTTTGTAGCGGTCGATGATGCGGGAAATCAATCGTCCTCAGAGGTGAAAATAGTCGAAGGTTTTGATTCGGGCATTCGAGGACATATTGGCGAATATGCTGGGAATATTATCTATAAAAAACCGGATGGAACGGTGATTACTGGAGTTTACAACGATGTGGATGCCGAAAGTGCAGTATCACCAAGTATTAACAATCCCAAGGCAAAAGTTAGCTACGATGGTAATAATTACATTGAAAAATTTGCACAATTCAAGTGGCGCTACAAAACCAACTATCCCAATTCACTCACCTCATTTGTGATCTTCAAGCGCGAGGTGCACGAAGAGGAGAATCGACCGGAATCTGAGTTTATATTAGTAAGCACAATTCCCGTTAATCCGGATGATTACCAAGATCAACTGCAGGGACAGGAAAGTTTTTATTACGAAGATCCGAATGATTTGGAGTTTGGTAAAAAATATGAATACAAGATGATGGCCAAACACGATCCTGATGGATGTTCGGACTTCAGTACCATAGTTTCACTGGAATAAATGACATAGATAAAATCAATTAATAAGAACGGACATCGGTTTTTGTGAATTCCAGATGTGCTGCATGCCAGCATAAGGTGAAACTGATGCCCAAATCTTTCAAATACATATAAAAACTACAATTATGAAATATATAATGAACCTCATTATTGGGGTGATGCTGTGTGTTACAGGAGCGAATGCGCAGTGTTATGTTCAACTTACGGATGCTTTAGGGTTTGATTCTACACCTTATCAGGCTGAATTGGAGGCAGCAGCATGTGAGTTGGTGAATGCTTTTCCTGAGCAGTTTCATGGTGATCTAAAAGTCTTTGGCGTGGGCCGATATACCTTGAGCTCATTTATGGAACAGGAAGATTTTTACTGGGATTTAGCGAAGACAGAAGCTTCCTTACAAGCGAATAATTACTTTTTAATAGGTTTTATCAAATCAAATGACTCTGACATAGGTGAGTTGAGGGTTGAAATGGTATTTGATAGTGAACCCTATGATTGTATGGATACAGAGACGTTTAATGAAACCGTTCATGAATTATCACGATCCTATGTGACTGGAGAAAACAGTTTGTATCCGGGGTCCATAAGTTTGATTCATCATCTATCGGAGTTATTGTTTGAGCAATTTTGTTGCTCTGCATACTTTGAAGTGGAAGTCAGATCAAATTCCAAATCTACTACTAGATCTTCTACCTGCATAGATTTTGATAAAGTCGAACAAGTCAAGTTGATGTTGGCTACGGATATTGATTTTAGGGAGTTCATTGAAAAATTAAAGCAGGCCATAGAATATTATCAGGAAATACAGGAAAGCTGTGGCGATTGGTCTTCACTGGGCAAAAACGGAGTAATTCCAGCATGTATGTGGCAAAATTCTACTGTACTGCCCATTCATCGTTGGGGATGGGATCCCCCTGTCTACGCAGGTGTGATTGATGGAGCAGTTTCCGAATTTGTAGATCTCAAAAATGTGATCCTAAGTGCTGATGACTTTATTATAAACTCCTGGAAAGGAATCAAAAAGTACATCAAATATTATGCCTTATGTAAAGAAAATATAGGGTTGACCAGTGCCGAGTTAAATCAGATAATGATTGAACTCTATGAGTATGAATTACACGATTGGGTACTGACCGGTTATGACGCAATATATGAGGGCTTCTCAACTGGAAGAGAATGGCTAAGAGGGTTGATTTTAGGTGAACAAGTTACCTGTGAAGATTTAAAATCCTTTGGTCAAACCGTAGATGCAATGATTGCATTTGTTACGGATGCAAGTGCTATTGGGGAAGCTTTTGGCCAGCTAATGACCTCACTTCAGGATACGTGGAACGATCTGGATTTTAGTGATAATGAAGACAGGTACTATGTTGCCTATTATGCGGTTAAGGTTGGTAGTGCTTTGGTTGGAATTACCAAGTTTGTTTATAAAACAGCCCTGGTTACAGTTACCAAATTAAAAAATGCTTCCATTGCAAGAATTAGACAGATAGGAGATGGTATTCTTGTCAATATGGCCAGTGATCTTATGGCTAAAATAAGGCAAAGATCATGGTACACCAGTCTTAGAGATAAGTCGCTTTTTATATCAGATTTTGCTACAAATTTTAGAGCTCTAAAGTTTTTTTATAATAATGCTCAGGGTTATAAAGCATGGTACAGTCTAAAAAATACGCCAAGGGCAATACGGGGCAATGTTACCAATTTAGAAACGGTGTCACGACACCTAGATGAAACTGGTAAAATTGCGGACGAAGTTGCATCTGAAATTGCTCATTCGGGAAATTTTTACAAGTGGTTGTCGGATAATCTAATAACTTACGTTAAGAATGGTTTTCGAATCAACAGAACTACTATAGATGATGGATTTAAGCACATAAATGAGATTAAGCCAAATGGGGTAAATAGGGCGACATATAGTAGCGGCAGTGGCATTGTTGGAGCGCATAATATTGAGACCTTTATGAAGGAAACGGTGTCCAATGGAAAGCGTATCGAGATAATTAATAATTTTCCAACTAGTGTTCATGGGGTAAGAAGAATATCCTATAAGGTTTTAGCCCTTGATAGTACAACAGGCAACCCGATCCCAGGCCAATATTTTGCCAGCGGTTCGATTTTTCATAAAACTACTTTTGATCCAAATGTTTTCAGTCCATCGGCAATGAAATCTATTGGGTACAATGGTTTTCGAAGTGCAATCGATGAAGGTAATTTCGGGGATGCCCGCACCTTTAATGGTATATCCGATAGCTTTCCGGTTGCAGGACATTATAAAAGTTCTGGTGGAGAAGATATCATCAGTACATGGTGGATAGATGCATTTTAATATGATGAAGAAAAAAATAGCAATAAGAAAAAAACTGGATAAAAGACTTGGTTATCCATTAGTAACCTCGATTCATGAAGAATACTATTTGCCGGTAGAACTCTTTGGTATTATCAAATTACAGCATATAACCACCTTTCTGAAATCGGTTGTCGACGAAACGTTTTTTCAATTTAGTGAAGTTGGAGGAATACAATTTGGACCCCTATTGGGAAGTCCTTTTGATGGAATCGAAGATTTGTCGGAGAAAGATGTGGAAATTGGTCTGGATGATGAAGAAATCAGAATACCTAAATTGGAATTTTTTCAACTTTGTTCGGAGTTTATCGAAAGAGTGAAAGAATCAATTGATGTGTTCGAACTGGAAAACTTAGGTCTGGTGGATTCTGTTTGGAGAGAAACAATTTTTGAGATGGGCAACCAGATTGATCAAAAAATTCAAGAGATAGAGTTCTAACCAAACAAAAATGAAACTTGAATATTTAGACTGATTTTAAGATGTGATTTATAAGGGAGGTGCTTGAGATAACTCAGCTCACGAAAAATCCATCCCAAAATCAAAATCAAGTTCGTTGGCTTCTTCAATATCATTGTATAAGCCCCGGCTCATGCTGTAGGCTTGTTGTTCGATCAATTCTTCGGGCAATTCGTTGAAAAAATAACTTTCAATGACCTTGTCCTCCTTTTTATAAAAGCGAATGGAATTGATCGAACTTGTTTTTCGTGTGACATAGAGGTAATTCTTGGCTCTGGTGAGCGCCACATATAGGACGCGGCGATCTTCTTCCACGGCATCTTCATCACCCATGGACCAGGACGACGGGAATACTCCCGGTGAGACATTCAGCACAAACGTGGTATCCGCTTCCAGGCCCTTGGCAGAATGAATCGTGGAGATGATGACTTTATCAATGTCTTTGGTTTTCTCCGTTCTGGATTGCTTCAATAGGGGAGAGTTATTGATTGAAGTGCTATTATCCAGAAGGCATTCCGTGATAAATTCTCCCAATTGATTATAGTTTTCGGCCAACTTGGCCAATACCCTGAAATCAGCCTTACGCTTGGTATCCCAGTCGGCAGCATATCTGGACGATAGCAAGTCTTTCATTGCCAGATATCCTTCCTCTACTGCACGTTTTACATCCTCGTTTTCTTTGAAGATCTTATTCAAAGTTTTCAGAATCTTGGTATTGGATGTTGTGGCATTATCGTAGAAGAAAGCTACACATTCCTCAAACTCTTTTTTTTCGATTAACTCGGCAATATACCTACTGGCGGTTACCTCACCGATTCCCTCCCAAAGAGTCAGAAAGCGAACCCATGCGATTTCATCCTGATGATTGTTGACCACACGCAGCGCACTAAACAGATCCTTGACATGTGCAGACTCCATAAAGCTGCGACCGCCATACGTAACAAAGGGAATTTTCTTTTCGATGAATACAGCTTGCAGGCTGCGGGTATAGTTTTGCGATCTGGAGAGCACCAGATGATCGGCATACTTTTTATCTTTTACCGTAAAATTATCAACTATGGTTTGGGCTATAAATTGAGCCTCATCCCATTCGTTCGTCACATTGATAACCCTTGGTTTGATTCCGGCACCACGGACAGCGCTGAGTTCTTTGTTATAGTTGAGGGGGCTGCGATGAAGAAGCCAATTGGCCAAATCTAATATTTCCTGTGTGGAACGATAGTTTTTTTCCAGCAGGATGGTTTTGGAGTCCGAAACACGCTTTTCAAATTGGTGGATATTTCGAAAATCAGCACCTCGAAAAGAATAGATGGATTGAGCGTCATCCCCCACACAGAAGAGATGACTTTTTTCCTGAAATGGCTGTAGCAGTTCCCATTGCAAAGGATTGGTATCCTGCATTTCATCCACGAGGATATGACGGTATTTACGAGAGATGGCCAATCGGGCCTTTTCGTCTTTTTTAAGTCGATTGGCGACTAAGGCCAGCATGTCGTCATAGTCCAGGTATTTTCGCTCCCGCTTTCTTTGTTCGTAAGTCCTCAGTATTTCAGTGACATTGGGTTTAAGGTCTTTTAAAAGTTCCTCCTGCTCTTTTTCCGATTTATCATCGAGTAGCTTTAGTTTGATGGATTCGGTCAGATTCCTTTTTGTGTTGCGTCCAAAACTGTATAAGTCCAGAAATTTCTGTGGTTTGATTCTCAGTTTGGTGTACTGCTGCTTTTTATTTCCACAGATCATTTTCATCAGACTCAACTGATCATCGCTGTCTATTATAGTGAATTTTGAGGTGCCAAATACATTGGGATAGTTATTGATGAGTTGGTTGCACCAGGAATGGAAAGTAGCTCCATTGAGTCCTTTTGCAACATCCGAGTCGAGTCCGGCTTTGATTCGATTTACGATTTCGGAAGCTGCTTTTTTAGTAAATGTGACAATTTGAATGTTGGCCGGACTTACACCACTGGACAACAAATGTTTGGCGCGCGCAATGATAGTCCTAGTTTTTCCTGTACCCGCTCCGGCAAGCACGAGCAGATGTTTTCCATTATATTCCGCTGCTTTCTTCTGACTCTCGTTTAAATTGCTCATCCTGATTCTAATATTCTCTAAGATCAATATACAAATAGAGCCATAAAAGTTTCATTTAGTACAACATATTTTAATATTTTATAATGTTTTTAATTCTACTTTAAGGCATTGGTATACTAGCCAAGTATGATGTTGACTTTTAACCACAACGAGCACTATGATACACTAAGGTTTCACTAAGATCACACCATATGACACGACTATCGTAGTGAACTTTGTGCAATCCTACGACGTCCTTGTGATTATTTTGGCAATGTCCTAAAGTAGAATTAAATCACTTCTTAAGTATATTTTCTCTAGGTTCAAACGACTTCAATATAAAAAAAGGTCAGGGGACTAAATCCTGACCTCATATTGATTTTAGAGTATGTCTGTAAATTATTCTAGATTTCAGTTGATAGAAATTTTGGACATATTCTTATATAAAAAAACTGTAACTAATCCTTATTTATAAAAGTTTGACACAGGTGGCTCATAATCTGAAATGCTTAATTATTCATCCTGATTCCATTATTGTTCTTTACTATCTCCCACTTTTTCTAAATCCTCGATAGGATAAAGTAATTCTTCTGGAAAGTGATCAAATTGATAATCGAACATGGAATATTTATACACATGTTTACTCTTTTTTTTGGGTTGTCCCAATTGGATGTAAACCATTTCTGGTAGATACGTACCAATGAAAGTCTCACTTCTTTCTATTCGCACGGTGGCATCTTTCATATTATTAGGCATGGGTAGGAAAAAATCGTTGACCGTTAGTTCCACCAAATCAATCATCCCGGATTCCTTATTGATGTATATTAGATATTGATCGTGTTCGTCGTGTGGTTTTTCTTCACCCCACGTTGCAAAAACCAAATCATAGTGCTGTCCTTCAAATTCTTTCTCTCCTGCATATTTTACAATCTCGGCGTCTCTAATTCGTATCGGCAGTTCCGTGATATAATGATATGTTGCCAAGCCCCATTTCCTTCGTTTGCCTTTGACTTTTTTTAATGGTTTGTCCTTCTTGATTTCGTACGATTGCCAAGACTGAAGTCCGTAAATATTTCCAGTTTTTCGACCTTCCAGGTACTCCACACTTCCATCAAATGTCTTCGTTACAAATTTGAATTTAATTGTGTTTCCTTTATTACCGGGAAGAGCATTCATTGGCATCCATGACCAGGGCCATTTCCAATCAAAATAGCTCTTTGCCTCATAAGTAGTAACGTTTTCCATATGATTATAACCCATTTTCAAATAGGTCCTTTCCAGTAGATCCCGTCCACGTTTTTCACTTAATTCTAACGTTGTTTCCTTGGCAAATTCCGTACGAAGGTCTTTTACCTTGCATGAACTGAGTAATGTCAATATCAGTACAGGATAAATTATCTTATTTATAGTCATAAATTGATTGAATTAAATTGAGAAAAATATCAAAACCAGAAGCGAAGCAATTTTGGAAAACGGCTCTCTTTTATTGAAATTGGACAAGACTTTTCTTTCCAAATTGGCCAAGGCTCTGGACATTATGAATGGCATCATTATATGCTTGGATATTATTTGCTTAACAAAATTTCCATTGGGTTTAAAATACTGTGTCCAAGTAATTTGTGTGCCGTCCCCTTTGGATTCTAACGAAATATATCCAAGGTGATTTTTGACAAGATGCATATCGCTTATTTGATAGGCATAACCATTTGGTTCATCCCAAAAGACAATTTTCTCTTCCAGTAAGTCCGGTCCAAATTGACAATGTCTCTCACAACCATCCCCCCAATCCTTATGTACTCCTTGTTTTACCAAATCCACATGTTTGATCATAGGCATCCAGGAGGCCATCCCTTTATGATCAGCCACGATGGGCCAGATTTTATGTTTTGAAGCATTGATCAACCTTGATTTTTGCAATTGTCTTGGTGCATTGGTGAAATCGTCTGGATTAAATTTTTTCATCTATCTTTTGTATTAATTAGAAGATGATACAAAGTTAGATTGGAGTGTAATTGCACATAAATCGATATAGTTCAAAAACTGCTCAATTTGGGCCAACATCAGCATTGAATTTGTATTTATGCGGTAAAACAGATAAATAGTCTGAATTTTGAACCAAATCAGAAAGTGGTATAGGGTATGATTAAGAAACAAATAAAATACAAGGGAAGGGTTATCTTCGAAAAGGTAGTGGTATCGAGATTCACCCGAGCACCAAAATATTATATGGATGATGAGGCGTGTGTTATGTTTCTTGATGGCGGAGAGTTCACTACCAGATCTTCATCCCAAATCTTGAAAATCAATAATAAAAGTGCGTTGGTTTCTAGATGTATGAACTATTACATGGAAATGTCAACATCTCAAGAAGAAATATCTGAGACGGTCCAGGCGGTGGGTGTAATGCTCTATCCTTCGGTTATTCAAGAGATTTTTGACATCACTTTATTGAACCCCTTAATCAATAAAACTCCAAGCCAAAAAACCTACCAGGTAGATCCTTTGTTGCATGCCTTTAAAGATAGTATTTCCCATTTGATCGATCATCCCGAATTGGCCGATGAACACATCATAGTATTAAAAATCCGCGAATTGATTTTTTTACTTATGAAACGGGAGGCAAGTGATTCAATCGTGGATTATTTCTCTAATCTTTTTAATCCAGTAGTGCACGAAATCGAGCAGACAGTAAAAACCAATTTGTATTCAAATCTATCCATAGACGAACTGGCTTTTCTGGCACATATGAGCACATCCACATTTAAAAGACGATTCAAGAAAATTTACAATCTATCTCCTCATAAATATATTACCGCCAAAAAAATAGAAAGGGCATGTCTGTTGTTGAGCTCTACCCATTATTCCATTTCGGAAATTAGCGAGAGATGTGGATTTGAAAGCATATCTACTTTTAATAGAAACTTTAATAATGCTATGAATAGGAGTCCTAGTGTCTTTCGTACGGAATTGAAATCGAATTAGAAAAACATTAGATCGAAGCGTAATAGTAGAATTAATGTTTCATTATTAACCGGTAGATGGTACTCCTTGGTTTTAAGTACTTTCCAACTATCCGTGCCGGATTTACTGAAATATATAGAATAAGTTATATTTTTAGAATCAAACAAAATGGTTTAATTGCCATTTGTTTTGAAAAACACTCTTTTTGTCCGTACAAAACGAAAAAGAGGAAGCACTTGCCTCCTCTCATAACTTGGAACTGTGGGCTAGAATCCGTCCATTTCCTCTAAAATGAATTGGTTTACTATCCAGTTTATAACCTCTGTCATTCTTCTCGATTTTAACGGTTTTTGAAT
>JBCCVV010000113.1:0-20078 GCA_039194925.1 Bacteroidota bacterium | reverse complement strand
TTTTCATTTTCTTTTTTATTTAAAGTAAGCTCTTTTATAGAGTTGGAGCTACGATCTTGAACAATGTTTCATTTGACGTTTCAATGTACTTTCACATTTTGCAGCAGTATTGAAAATACTTTTTTGATAAAGTGTTTTAAAAATTACGGTGCTTTTGCCTTTAAGTCTGCGGATCTAAGGGTGAAGCTCTCGTATCTAAAAGATATCAATTTTAAATAGAAGGTACATTTGTATGAAAAAACTTAGAATTCCAATGTAAAATATGAACTTACCATTGGTTCGTGCTTTTTCATTGTATACAAAAAACTTGTTACCTTCTTCATCGACTCTCGTACCATACGCATAGTAATATCCCATCCCTATTCCTGCAATAATAAATGCTACACTAAGATAAAATCCTAAAACAATTGCAATAAAATAAAGGAACTGTATCATACCGGAAACAGATTTTCCGTTTTGAAATTCAAGTTTCTTATTTTCTCGTTTGTTTATTATTGCTTGTTCATTAATTTTTATTCCTCTTTTTTCAAGAATTTTTCTTGCCACTATTTCTGCTTCAACCGACCAATCCCTTGGGTTTTCAATTATTTCCAGCAACTCATTATTATCTAAATCTTCCAGGTGTTTAAAATCCTCAATATTTAACCCCATTGACTCTAAACTATTACGAATGAGTTTGTTTGCCTTGTTAAAATCTTTAGGAAGTAGCTTTAGTGTATATTTAGCAAACATTCCACTGCCCACAATGGATTTATCAATAATGGTTTCGGGGGATGATACTTCGTAGTAAATATTGTTTTTCTCGAAAATTGATCGAAGCTCTTCAAGTTCAGCGTCCAATTCAATATGTTTATAAAATACAGTTTTCATTTCACTTAATAATTCGTGTTGAAGGTTGAAATAATAAGTATGGCAACAATCAGAGTTCTCCGCTTCTTTTACCGCTTGTTATTTTTTCGGTACTTTTAGTCGTTTTCGCATGAGATAAATAGAGATTACCAAAATTATCAAATAACCAAAAACCAAAAGAGATACGAGCATACCTAAATTGGAGTTCATCACTGTATTATTGGGAATTCCGGTTTTCCAATAAACCCATTCATCTGCTAATTCTGAAGCTAAACTCCAATTTCCCGTTTCGAATATAAGGATTCCATCTTTGGTCTTGAGGTTTATTCTGGCCGCATTATTGATCGCCGCTAAACTTACTCCGTCATGACCAACTATCATATCTCCAGAACCTTTTTTGGCAAATACCATTGGACCTAAACCATGCATTTGATGTCCAGGGGGCGTATGAATTTGATTCATCTCGTTGATCGTCTCCCTTTTTATGACGTCATTGTCAGTAAAATTTGCTTTCAGGAATAAACCAAGATCCGAGATGCTCGTATATAAGGAAGCAGCTGCAAGTGCGGTATACCTGTAATGCGGGGCAACCGTTGAATCGCTATCATAAAACGTTGCCAGATGTAAAGAAGAAGTGTCTGACCAGTGAAAAGAAGTATGATCCATTTTCAAAGGTTTAAAAACTGCTTCCGTCATATAGTCATTAAAATGTTGACCACTGACCTCCTCAATAATTAATTGAAGTAGGGTATACCCGCCCCCTGAATATTTATACCGACAGTTCGGCTCATACCCCACTATTGTTGATCCTTCCGTATGGAAAGCATCTGCGGCCTTTGTCAATGATTCTTCTATGGTCTGTACAGAGTCTTCAGATGCAAATCCGGCATAACCGAGACCATCAATGAGTCCTGATGTATGACAAAGTAAATTGCGAATGGTGACTTTATTATTGTCGAAATCACTCTCCGGTAAATGCCATCGGGTAAGGTAATTCTCAACGGGATGATCGATAGTTAACTTATTTTCTTCCACCAGGGCAAATATTCCCCATGCAGTCACCCATTTGCTTACTGAAGCCATTTGAAAAATAGTATGTTTATCAATAGGCTCCTCTACAGAATAATAGAAATCTTTGGATATTTCCCCGTCTTCTAGTAGTGCCATGGCTAAATTTCCAACAAATTCATTTTCAAGTTTTTCCTGAGCCGCTATGATAAATGAATCTGATGTATCACCGGAAGTAATGGCTTTTAACAGAATACCATTATTTGTTCCTAAGTGCATGATAAAAGTCCATGCTATGAGCAACAAGACGATTAGAAATACGTAGCTGGCTTTTTTCATTTGTTACAATTTTCCCTCCTGTCGATTTTGATGAAAGGTTATGGTTTGAGTTGTTTCCGACATCGTATAAAGTGCAATGTGTTCTTAAAGAACAAACCTCATTGCACTTCGTTGAGCCGAAGTAAATTTATGAGAATCTAAGGGACTTATTTCCTTTTCTATTTATTTTTCGATATATGAGTATATATATCCGAAGTTTTACTCTGCATAAGATTAATAACGTTAAGCTATGGCCAGCAACTAAGTTTTCTCTTTTCGAAATCTAGTAGGACTTAACCATCGAGGATCGGACTATTAATTGTCTCTTTTAAACTGCCAAAGCATTTCAAAAGCTTTAAATACTGTTGTCACTCAACTTTTTGGCCTTCAATTCCCGAAATCATCATACCTGTCACTAAACCATTGTCCAAAGTGAAGTTAAAGCGTTGGCCAGCGCGCCGACTAAAAAATGTACTATCCGATTCCGGCCATAGGAAAACGGGTTCTGATACGATAGCTGCATCCAATTCCAAGCCGTCATCTTTAACTGAGATATCTACTTGACCTATTTTCGGGAATTCATATTTTCCATTAAATCTTGTCAATTCCTTTTGTGATTGTTCCTTGAATATTCTTTTTTTAGGGGTATACCCCGGTAAGCCATATTCACGGACAATGCTCAATAATATTTCTCTGATGATTTTGTTGCCATTTTGAGAATTCACCATGATCACCACCGCATTTGGAGACTCTTTCCATACCAAAAGATCAGCTCGAAATCCTTCATCGGCTCCTCCATGTCCAAAAGTAAGATCCAATACATATGGACCAAGACCCTGTGCGTCTTCATTAGGGGTAAGCATTTCATTTACGGTTTTTGCTTGTAATAATCCATCCTTTTGCGTTTGCAATATTTGTTGAATTTCTTTTCCCCATAGAATTAAATCAGACGGTGTTGTCCATAGTCCGGCGGCTGCCATCTCGGGATAGACATACCATTTGCCTTCTACCTGAGTGCCATCAAAGTTATATCCTGTAGCGGCAATACTATGATACTTTTCCGGCAGAGGGTTTTCATACGTACTGGATTTCATTCCCAATGGATTCAACACATTTTTTGAAATGATCTCCGGAAATTGCTCCTGTTCGATATCGGTAATCAAATGTTGCATAATGGTATATCCTCCACCGGAGTATTTCCAACCTTCACCAGGTTCTTTAAAGACTCGAACGGAATCTGTATTTCCCTTGCCATCCAAAATTTCGGGAATACTGGGTATCCTTTCACCTTTCTTATACCCTTGAAAACCACTTATGGTAAGGCCTGCGGTGTGGTTGAGTATTCTGCGCATGGTTACTTTTTCTTTTTCCGTAAACTCATTATCCGGTACTTTCCAGCTGGTTAAATACGTATTTACATTTATATCTAAATCAATCAAATCCTGCTCTGCAAGTTGGAGAGCCCTCGTTGCAGCTACTGGTTTGCTAATAGAACCCGCCTGGAATAACGTTTCTGTAGTCACTGCTCTGTTTTCTATACTATCGGCTATTCCGTACCCTTTTGCCCATTCAACTACGCCATTGTTTAATACGGCAATACTTAATCCGGGAATAGTTAACTCTCGCATCCGTTCATTGATCGAGTACGTACTTTTAATGATACTGTCCTTGTATTCTATTTGTAAATTGGATTCCAGACCGTTTTCAATTCTGGAAATTTTTTCGTCTAACTTTATTATATCCTTTTCGGAATTAGAAGTACAACTTATAAGAATTAAAAAGCTAGGAAATAGAAAGAAGATATTTTTCATTATACGTCAGTTTTAAATACTCTATTTAAATACTGCGGATAAGAAGAATCGTTACAGGTTGGTACTGTTTTTTAGATCAAATGATTTCATGAGCAATTGTACCAACTCCCAAGCATAAAAGCCCTGATTGCTAAATACAGATCCTTCTCCAGAGCCATCTGCTGTGGAGCGCCCCTATAAAATGTTCCATTAGAACCATTGGGGACTCTTAATTTTACCCCATAATATGTGAGTTTATGGGTTACTTCACTTTGATCTGTTATTTGTATTTCCCATGTTGGAATTGAAGATGGAAAACTTTTAAAAATTTGTCCGGTATCTGGTAATCGGCTAAGTAAAAAGTAAATTTTGTCTATGAATATTGAATCGGAAGTAATTTTCACAACTTTATTATCGGTGTTAATTTGATTCATATGCGGTGAAAAAGAAATTTCAATTTTTTTTATTTCTTGGATGCCAAAGTGGTCAAGAATATTTTGGGCATGACAAAGATTGCTCAGGCATATCAAAACAAAAACGATTGTAGGTTTCATGATTTTTACTTTTGGGTGGAGATTTGATTAAGAATTTAAACGGATTCAGAGAAAGGAATCATATCCAAATCTGTTTTATCCTATATTTATTAAGTTTAAAAATGCCTTTTTATTGATCAAATCATGAGAAACTACCCAAGCCCTTTTATCGAACAGTGAAATCTTGCTTAACATAAGCTTACCGGTTAGTTCTAGTTCCGAAATTACTTGACCCGATTGAGGATTTAGTTGGATAAGATTTCCATCTTTAGATTGCAGCAGTACATTTTCCCCAATGAAGATATAATTCGAAGCATCACCATTGTTAAATTCGGTAATAATGTTTCCCGTGGGATGATCGACAAAGTAGAACGCACCTCCCTTACCGGCTGTTCCCCAATGCAAGAAATTATCTTTTCTTACAATTGGTGTGTACAAATATCCTATCATTGAAATTTTCCATTTCTCAACATTTGATCCATCGTGATAGGATAGGGTAGACCGCTGATTGTATTTAAGATGGAAGTCGCCAAATTCATAACTATTTTGGATTTTTACTCTTTTCGGCCTTAAATTGGATTCAAGAAGCACTTGCCCCGATAAGGTGTTCAGAGTGATACCAATATCTATGGACAATCCATTTTTAAGCTCTTGAAATTGCCATAAACTCGACGCCTCTACTTTTCGCTTGTATGTTTCATTGTTGTGAAATTGAAATAGGGATGAATTCATGACTCCACTTTCTTGATGTACCTGAAGCAAATGGAGTTTGATAGAATAGGTGCCATTTTTATTTATGACTTCTTTATCAATTTCTTTGTAAGCAAAGTAAATCTTATCACTGATAATGAAGGGTTGACAGTTAAAATCCTCAGGGGAAGAATTTTCAGAGCTGAGTTCAATTTGCCACTTTAATTTCATTTTATTTAATTTCAATGTCGCTTGATGATGAAGATCCTGACTTGTAGCGGTTTTTTTACAAAATAACCTTTCCAGTAAGTAATCTACCTTTATTATTTGGTCATATTTTCAATTTCATACTGAAGATGCCAATATGTATGCACCGTAATAAGGTCTCGCGCTCAATTTTTTATCGTAAATCCTACCGGTGCTTTTAAGGTTCCATAATCATACATATTTATGAAAATCGAAACTGTATCCGTAGTACCTTCCCATGTGACAAAATAATTATCTAGTAATATTGAATTGCCGAATATTGCTTTATCACTTTTAATTGGACAACAACTTCTGCTTCTATAGTAAGAAATTGATTCTCCATTTGGACCTGCCAGAGCGTTGAGAAACCTCCTTTCGTTCAAAGGTCCTTCACCTTTATCTACTCCACCCACTAGCACCGGGTTCTTTTCGGATAATCCATAGGTGGGGTCAGTTGAAATTTCAGTTAGTTCAAACATTTGGTCGTTTCGTAAATTCGTTTTTACGACTTCTTTGTTTGTGGAACAAGATATCAAAAGTCCTAATAGTCCGATGTAGATTGCTTTTCGCATATTTATCGTTTTAATTGGTTGTTAAAGTTTTTGTATAGATGCCATCGGGAGCATTAATACATAACGAATATTTTATTCATGGTCAACTTAAATTGCTTTTAGACTAAATTACTAAAGATAAATTCAGCACAAAGTTTCTATCAATTGGTACTTATCATTATGCCTGAAACCTGCAATTCGAGTCAAGCGCTATATATACAATTTTAAGCGCGATATTTATCTTTCCAAGAATTCTTTTACAAACTTTGCCCAATTTTTATGACTCTTTACAAGATAATTCTCATGTCCAGAGTCTTCTAGTATTCTGAGTTCTTTTTCTCCTTGCAAATTATTGTAGATTGATTCTATTTCCTCGATGGTTACTCGGTCATCTTTTAAGCCATACAGTAACATCGTTGGAATATTTATATATTTTGAATAGTCTATTGGATTGTGTTTAAATGCATTAAATCCATTTTGAACACTTCCGTAAAATAATAATAGCTCAGTAAATCCGAAGGAGGGAATACTCATCGCTTCAAACCTTTTTTTTACGGTTGTTTTCATTTTACCAAACGGACATTCTACTATTATTTTTGTTGGTTGAATATTATATTTCTTGATGGATTTCATTATTGAAACTGCTCCCATTGATGAACCAAATAATATTATCTCTTCTCCTGGAAATCTCTTTTTAATATATTCATACGACTCTTTGACATCTCTACTTTCTTTATGGCCTAATGTCGTTTGATTTCCTTCAGACCCTCCACTTCCCATAAAATCAATTAAAAGCGATGAATATCCCATCCTATTAAATTCTCTGCTGTAATCCAAATTTCCGGATTTACTTCCTGCATATCCATGAAATAATATTATAATACCTCTATGTTTTTCTTTTTTGATCAACCACCCTTCTAACTTTTTATGACTCTCGATGGTTATCGTCTCATATTTCCCTTCTGGTTTCCTTTTATTTATCGGTCTAGGGTTGCTAATGCCGAAAAAGACTATGCTAGCTTTCTCTCGGAGTGATAAATGTTCAGCTTTTTTAGTTTTTAGTTTAGTATCGGTGAAATGCGTAAATCTGTAGGCATGATTATAGGAAATTATATTGCCCAAAAGTATTAATAGTAATGCTATCCACTTCCATTTCTTAATGTGAAATTTCATTCTTTTGCTTTATCTCACTAGCAGTTTGTGAAGCTGTGGGTGCCGACAGAAAGAGCCCTGAAAGATTCACTTTTATAAACACTGGCTAATTTTTAAAAAACTACATCAAATACTTCCTGATACTTTTCCCATATTTCTTTTTCGTTTATGTAAGCAAAATCCTCCGCGAATTTCTCTCCTCTGGATGACCTATACTTGGATTTTGTTTTGATCCTATCGAAATGATGACCCAATTCATGGAGTAAAATGTGCAGAAGTTGGAATGCTTTAATCTGGTCAACGGTAAATTCACAAAAAAACCCATCTTCTCGTTTTGTAGTCTGGATTCCAAGTTTCAGGAAGAGTTTTTCGTGTTCTTTGTAGTACGACTTATTGATTATGATATCTTGTTCCTTTTCCCAAGCCGAAATACAGATTACGCCGTTGTTGTCATAGATGCCATCGTAATCAGATTCTCCATTTTCAAGAACGATTGCATCCAGATCTACTGAGAGCAACTCCCAGTTTGGGATTATCTCAATGAACCTGATAATATCTCTTTTTTTTAGAAAATGCTTATATCCTTTTCCTGGTTTTTGCTCGTCTATCTGAACGTCTTCCTGAGCAGTATTCCAGTAGTTGGGTGTTAATTGATGGTTGTTTTTCCGAAGAGGTTTTCCTCCTTTTACGCCAGGAGTTGTCTTTCTATTTATACTTCTTTTCATTTTTTTTTGGTTTATCATGAATATCTAGTCCTATTGCCGTTTGTAGAAGCAAATTGTCAAACCATATAGCTAATATTGAGCAAAATTAAAGGTTTTCTCAGATAGTGGCACATGTGCTTTGTTGCGAACGGAGCACGTATTCTCAAATTAAGGTCATCGTTAAAATCAATAGGTGGCTGTGTTTTTATGGTAAAACTTAATAATTAACTCTGCAAGTTCTTCTCCCTTTTCTTCTTGAATAAAATGTCCGGCGTTTAAAAATGTATGATTTTGTCCTTTGCAACCCGGCACAATTTTTTGAAATACTTTTTCAGTACCTTTCATTATGTAATCCTGATCTCCAAAAATGGTTAAGAATGGTTTGTCCCATTGAGCAAGTACTTCCCATGCCTTTCGATTCTTGACAGATTCCGGATCATCCATCTCAGTGGGGACCAACATGGGGAAAATTCGAGCTCCTGCTTTATGTTCTTCGGATGGGTAAGGTGCGTTATATGCTGATATGACGTCTTCCGAAAGTTTCTGTACGGCGCCCATATCTATGACTTTCCCAATATCAAAATCCGGTGACTTTTGCGAAAAGTCTCTCCATTTTAAAAATGTTTCCGGCATCGGTACATTCCCAGTTGGAAGTGTTGTGTTGGACGCTACAATCATGGAAAATCGATCAGCCATTTGAGTTATTAACCTTAATCCGATCAACCCGCCCCAATCTTGACAAAAAAGAATAATGTTTTTTAAATCAAGCGTTGTTATGAAGGTAGTCAGCCAATTGAGATGATTCTGGTAGGAATAACTGGCTTGATCCACAGGTTTATCGGATTTTCCGAAGCCAATGAGATCGGGAGCAACTGCCCTAAAGCTATTTGCTGCAAGAGTCGGTATCATTTTACGATAGAGATAAGACCAACTGGGTTCTCCATGCAGGAGGAGGATGGTAGGGTGATCTTTACTCCCTTCGTCCACATAATGTAGCCTGAGTCCATCTTCAACTTCCATATAGTGGCTCAAAAAGGAATACCCCGGTAAGTTTTCAAATCTATGTTCTGGTGTTCTTACAATCTTCATTACTGCAACATTTTATTTGTATTGAATACTATCACTAATCATTTTAAAAGTAAGTACGCTTTCGGTCGATGCGGTTCCGTCATCTTGAAGGATATCCTGAAATGCAATATATTTAGAATTATTGTCAGAATGGCTGTACTCATAAAAGTCAATGCTCAATTTTTGTCCGACCAACTCAATATATAGCTGAATTCCATTTAATAGTTTATCACCAAGTTTGGATGTAATCGCTTTTGTTTTGCAATTTTCTTTGCCGAACTGGCTTGACATATTATCGATGAAATCACTGACTTGCGATTCTCCGTCAATGTCAAAAATCATTATTACGTAGTCATTTCCATCTAAAGTCCAATTTTTATATCCTTCCATTTCCTCCACTTCAAAACTAAAATTACCTGGGTATTCAAATGAAAGGTTTCCTGCATTGAATTTTTTAAAATCGAGAAGCTTTACTGATATTTTCGGGTTTTTCAATTCTCCGTCAAGATCCAGATCACTCCCTTCTTCTACCACATATTTTTGGGCGTCAACTTGGATTTCGAACATTGATTTTGTTGCCAGTTCTGTTTGTTCAGTGTTCTGTGCATGGGTTAAAACGTTGCATAAAAGCAATACGAGTAATGTGATTAAATTTTTCATTGATTGTGGTTAATATGTGAAAACGTTTGAATAGCAGCCGAACAAAACGAATTCGAAAAATGGGCTTTCTATGTTTTATTTATTCCTGTATTTCTCAATAATTACATTTTTTAGTAGCTCTCCATAGTGTTTTCTTTGTTCATCCGGGAAATGCAGTATTTTACTGAGGGCATAATCAAGTGCTTCTTCTTGGTTGGGTTTGTCAAAAGCTTCTTCAATGATAAAAGCAAACCATGTTCTATACGTGAAATCTATAGATTTTAAGAATCTGCTTCCCGTAATAAGTTCTGATAAATCAGGTTTTTTTGCCTTTATTTTTGCATATAAAATGAAGTGATTTTCTTCATTCCATTTTCCCTTTTCTTTGGCTTCTTCAAGTGTCTCTATTAAACTTTTTTCTATGTTTTCAAAAGGCAGCATTGCTGTATCATCGATTACTTTGCAATCTTGTTCTCTTAACAATAGACGGTATGTCAATTCTTCTACATTTATATGCAAAATTAAATTATCAAAAGTCCCACTTTCACCATCAATAAGTATGCTTTTTTCCAGAGCAACAACTTCAAAGGCAAATGTACCAATCAGTGTATGGGTTGCTGTTTGATGATTTATTGATACAATACCCATCTCATGAAAAGTGAAGCTTAGTTCAGATTGTAGTTCTGTAAAAGGACTTTGCTCAACGAGAATAGCAGTATAAATCGAATCCTTGTTTTGGCCAAGAGATGGATTAATCAGCAGGCATGAAATTAATATAGTAAATAGAATAACCGGAACGGAGTTATTGATTTTAGCGAATCGGGTCATATTGTTTATTTCATTTTTCTTAGGAATACAATACCTGTTACAAAAAACCAAAGCATGTGAATCGGACCAGCACCTAAAGCCGCAATTCCAAATCCAATTTTTAACTGCGTTGCAATTATGTCTAAAGTTAATACAAATATTCCTACACAGATTCCAGATGCTCACCCCAGCGTTAAGATTTCTCATATTGATTTTGTTTTTTTTGGACAAGGGCTTCATTTATATGACTAACGCGGCGGTAGAATGTCGAATCAGCATACACGATGTTACTTTTTGATTTTCTTTAATTGTTCTTTACGGAAAAAATAACTCTGAAATGATTTGACCTACTGGTACTACTTGCTTCAGCTCTAAAGCCATAAAACATCGTATCTTCCCTCATATATGCATCAAAGTTATTTTTTTTGCCATTTTACGTTTTTGACAGACAGATAGAATTTACATTATTCACAAAGCATAGTATCAAACTCCAAGTTCAGTTGTGTAGAGCCATTATTATCCACAACCACCCATTTGTAACTGATAAGTACATAGGCATTTCCGCCATCTATTTCCACCCAATCGTCTATTCCTTGGGCACCATATTTTAAATCCCCATGAACTGTCGCCTTCTTAGGGGCTACATACGTTCTTCCTCTGACTAAATATTTACATCTATTATTTTTTATAGCTGCTTCTGCGGCTTTGGGTGAGGCGAATTTTGCTTTGGTAAGAGTTGGCAACGTTTTGTTTACTTCTTTAGGAGACATCGAAGTTGCAAAATTTGTACACGAAACAAATGAAAAAATTATCGCGATGACTAGATTTAATTTGATGAGCTTAACCATATTGATTTATTTGTCTTTGAGTAATTTAACTCTGTTAATAGTTGATCTTAATATTAAATATACTATTTCCAGTAACGAGAAACCTATAGTACTAATTCACATTGCATTCGTTCATTTTATATTTAATGTTAGCTTAATTTACGACTAAAGGCATTACGCTCCTCAAAAAGATTAACATTGCGTTTATTTCCCTTAGCTGATAAATTTAATGGAATTCGAATGGACTTGGGGTGCCATCCCATTTTTTCTTGCATCCAATGATTTAAATTAATGTCGCAGCACACCAGGACTGACACTAAGCAACCTGTTCTGTCCAAGATCTGTTTTTCATCCACTTCGAATTTCTCAACTCCTTTCTATCGCTATTTCGATTTGCCAGCATTTTTTTTGCTCACACTACCGTATCTAAATACAATCAACTTTTCAATTAGATTCTTTCGATTTGTATTTACCATATTACGGATCTAAGGGAGATTCCATACAAACAAGTCTATGAACTTTTTATACATCTTTTTCAAAAAAAATCCCGAATGAAGTACAAAGACCTCATTCGGGATGTGAAAATTTAATACTTAATCTTAGCTTGGCTTAGAAAGAAAAATTTCCACTTAAGTCTCCTGTTTTAATGGCATATCTGGCTCCTGCACTGCCAACCATACACGGATCCTGATTGCCGTTTATTTCGACACGAATAGGATCAAGCGAACAAGGCTGTATCATGCCTTCCATAGTGGTGTATTCCCCATGCCATACGAATACAACATTCTGGCTGTTTGGAAAATCCGGTAGAATGTGCAGAATGACATCCTGAATGAGATCGACATCATCTTGTTCAATATGTCCATTGCGATCGGCATCCGCGGCAATATATTGCTTTGGAGTAGTGAAGCATTCAATTCCCAAAAGATGCTTGGTAATCAGGACTAAATCGAATGTTGTTACGCCATTTAATACGGGTGTATCGTAGGTATAACAAAAGGAATGATTTTCATCTCCCGGAATTACGAAATTAATTGGGAATGAAGTTGGTGGGGCAAATGATGTAGTGGTTGCACTATTATTCTCATTTAAAATATCAACACCTTCGATATAGACCAGGTTTCCCGCAGCGTCAAATGTAAAAATCTGTTCGTCATGGTTCGTTGTTCTGCTGTTGGATAGCGAATTCAAATCTCGAATATCTTGATCCAGGGAAGTAGATTGACCTTGACGCTCTTTTTCGGCAAAGTGCTTCATGACCGTTGGAGGAGCATCAATGAATTGTCTCCAATTGTCTATCGTCATTTCCGATGGGTAGTCCGATAAGGTTTTGGAATAATCCACGGCAGTAGGCATGGTTTTATTCAACTTTTCGGACTCATTCAAGATTTCTTTGTCACAGGAGGCGAGTAAGAACACTACCATCAAAAAGATCGTACTTCTACTTAAAAATTCAATTTTTTGTAAAAACATAATAAAATATTTAAAGGGTGAAAAAATCACTGTTATGGATTTCGAGAACACTTGAAGTGTCCCAACTGAAATCATTCTTAAATACCTTTCGATCATAAAAAGTGAGCAAATGAGCCATTAAATATTTCAATTTTAATGGCGGCCAAAGCCAATAGGCGAGTATCGTACCTTTCGGATTAAGAAAATTGGCTTATAAGTATAATTCTACGTTGAGACATTTCTATTATTAATACAGGGGATTCTAAGAACAGCATATCGTGCTCCAAGTGTTACACGATTACAGATCGTATTCATGGTATCTTTATGAATTCGTTGCGGTCTTTGCAACCCTGGTGATGCATAGTCAACATCACGTATAGTAAACTATCGAATGACCTAAAGTAGAATTAATTGGAATAAAGCAAATACAATATGGTCGGACGGTTTGGTCGTAAGTGGCCTAAATGCCATTGTCAAAATGCCGATGACTGCCTTCTCATCTCTGGATTATATTGAATTCTGAGGGTGTCGGACATAGGAAGGCATAGTGATTTTTGCTTACATTTTATATAGTTGAAATGGCGGCATTTATGGACAATTAACGGCTATACTACATTCGCCACCATCTATTATCCTTTCTTTTTAAAACTCAGAGTAAGGAGAGCCGGTTGTGATTTTCAAATCTTAATCAGCTTTTCTGTCCAATCTCCATTGACTGTTTTAATTTCCAACAAATAAACTCCACTTGGAAGATTTACGAGGTCGATCTCATTTTTTTGTTTTAAATTTTGCGTTAAAATCGTTCTGCCAGTATTATCCAATAAAGAGAATTTACCACTTGTTTCGATTGAACAATTTATGGATACAGTTCCAGATGTTGGATTTGGAAAAATTGTGATTTCTCGCTCTATAGAGTTTTCTTGGATCGATGTGATGAGATCTTCGTCATCGCAATTTTCATCTATGCCATTATCAGGGATCTCAGTAGCATTAGGGTTGATCGTATCGTTATTGTCGTCACAATCAAGTTGGTTGTTTACAAAGCCATTGGGAGCGGTCATTAGGCAACTCATCATGGAGTCATTCGGCGTTCCAAATCCATCCATGTCCTCATCCGGGTAATATGTAAAGAGTGGTAAATCTTCGTCAGTTAAATCATTACAGTTGTTGTCGATTCCATCGCAGACTTCTTCCGAATCAGGATTAATCATATCGTCATTGTCGTTACAATCTTCAAAAAGGTCAAATCCATCCTCGTCAGCATCAAACGTATACAACATGGTGTTTTTTGTTGTATTTGTGATTACCGGAGGATTAAGGTCAAAGTAAATTCCAGCAGTATTTGTAATTTCGGAACCGTTGGGAATAGAATCATAGGCTTCAATCCTGTACATGACAAAGCCCTGACTACCTTCAAAATTAGAGGTGCTGTCAGGTAAGTTTATATTAATAAAACTAAAACTTAGATGCTTATTATCTCGTAATTGAGTATTTAAAATGGAATCATGGCTACTGCCAATGACTTGAAAAGTAGCAGGGTTTAAAAGAGGGTGGAGCGTATCTCGAATGACCACATCATAAGCTTCGGCATTACCCGTATTTTGAAATCGGATGGTATATGTTAATGGCTCTCGAATCAATGCATAATTAAACGGATACACTGGATTAACTAATTTGTCATTTGGGTCATAGGAACATTCTACTATATCGCTATATTCAAATGGGGGAGAGGTATATTCTCCGTTCATATCACTGTAGGTAATGTACGTTTGGAAGTCGAGAGATTCGCCTAGTGGAAAGTCGAGCGGACCAGGTATCTCCAGTTTAATCTTTTTGTGAATAACTGCGCCGGGAATCCAGTCCTTAAAGTGCCATCCGTATAAATTCGGAGCAACTACGGTATCTGGCGTATCAAGATATTCAACACTTAGAATATTCGAATCTATTTCAATCCAAAGTGTTCCGTCGATTATAGAAGTTCCTGTGTTTTCTCCATAGCTATGAATGGTTTGAAAAGTATTACATCGAAAATTCCCAACACTCATACTTGGTTCAGCTTCGGAATAAAGCGTAGTTGGTGTGATACCAAAAAAAACAGTCTTCTCCAGGCTGCTTGCTGATAGGCTAATAGTGTATACGCTGTCAGTGGTGAGCACCCAGTCCGTAGTAGTTAATGGATGATAAGCTATAGTATAATCTCCGAAATATTGATAAGAAAATCCACCATTTAGTGCATTTCCATAACTTATAATATTACCCGGTTCGATAGCTACACTGGCTGAAGGATGAAAGGGTTCTCCTGATTCTTGGGTTCCATTTTCGTTTATATCATAAAAGATCGGGTGGTAAATTTTTCCAATGGAATCACAATTATCCACTATCTCATCAATGGAATTGCAGCCGGTGGCATTCGCTATAACTACGGTTGAATCTCCATTCGCAATATGATTGCACACACTAAATATTGAACAAGCATTCAACATAGGGTTATAAACTATTTTTACATAATCACCGATCGAAGTTATGTTTTGCAGCCCGGATAGATTGGTCAAATTGTCATTATAAGATATTGTCAACTTGCCTGCAATCGAAGTCAAAGCTTCCAAGCCTGATAGATTTGGTAAAGAAGTATTAAAACCTATCACCAATTGGCCTCCAACCGAAGTCACTCCATCCAAAGCCGATAGATCTATCAAATTGTCATTAAAATTTACAATCAAGTCACCTTCAATCGAAGTCAAAGCTTCCAAACCCGCTAAATTTATCAAGTTTTTATTTTGTCGTACTTCAAGATATTCACTAACTGCAGTTATGTTTTGCAGCCCGGATAGATTTATTAGATTATCATTTTTTTGTATTCTTATCTCATCGCCGATTGAAGTTAAATTCTGCAGTCCCGATGGATTTATTAAGGAATCATTATGAGCTATGACCAGATGACCACCGATCGAAGTTAAATTTTCTAATCCTGATAGATTTTTTAGCGAATTACAGGATTCTAACGTCAGATCACTACCAACCGAAGTTAAATTTTCCAGACCCTCCAAACTTAGTAGGCTGGGAGAACCGATAAATAATTCGGAGCGTATTGATGTGATATTTCTCAATCCGTTAAGATTAGTAATCTCATTGCCAGCAATAAATACGGTCCCGATGATCTCAGTACAATCTGGATATTGAGTT
This sequence comes from Bacteroidota bacterium, assembly GCA_039194925.1. Taxonomy (GTDB): domain Bacteria; phylum Bacteroidota; class Bacteroidia; order Chitinophagales; family Saprospiraceae; genus CAJXUU01. The sequence goes on along the minus strand of JBCCVV010000113.1, from coordinate 4,261 downwards.
GGGAAATCATCCACTTGCTGTTGAGTATCAAAAAAAGTTGGTGGGGTACAACTTTGGGCCATTGTAAAATTTGAAATCAGCAAAAAAAGAATAAAACATAGTATTGAGTTCTTCATAATGTTATATATGCATGACAAAGAAATTAGATTTTTTAGCAACTTCCTTTTTTGAAATTTGTGATCTCCCATGAATGCATATGACAATTCCTGACTAAGAATATTGTTTGAAATAAATATTCGATGTACAAATTTCATATTTTATTTTACTGCTATACGAATCTTTTACCACTTGATTTCAATTTTGAAACAGATTATTTGCAACGAATTAGATTCTGTTAATAGTATTTGATTTACAAGGGATTAAGTGCCTCATTGGGTACACTTTATATATATGCTGATCACGGTTCATATAAATGCGTTTTAATGCATTTTTATATTTTGTCGTATGCGGGCTTTATTTCATAATGTTCTAACCAAGCCAGCGGTTCAGTCAGATGATGTTTATTAAATTCTAAATGAATTACTCGTCTTTTCTTTCCGTTTGTTGTTCTATTCGAAGCGTGTAATGTCAAAGGTTTCATTAACATTGCACCGCCTTTTTCTACTTCACAAATGAATTCGTTTTCTAAATTCCAATCTTTGGAGTCGGCACGAACTATCCCGTTTAAGTGAGATTTCGGAATAACTTTTAACGCTCCGTTATGCTTGTCCGATTTATCCAAGTGAATTCGGATTGTTATTGTATCTCTTAAAATTTCAATGGGCGGTTGCACTCCATATTGGCCTTTTTTGAAAGTCCAATTCACATAATTTTCTAAGTCAACTTTTTTATCTACCGAAATACTCAAATCTTGGTGATAAGCAACAAACCAATTCGATTGGCTCGGTTTGTCAAAATAAATAGCTTTGGTCAAAAAATATTTAGATCCTGAAAAATCAGAAATTAATTCGGTTAGTTTTTCATTAAACAACAAGTCTGGTAGTTCAGGTACATTTTTTAGAAGTTGTCTAATTGCAAACAAGTCCTTTGTTTTCATGAAGGACTTCCCATCTTGTTCTACATTTTCGATGCATACCAAGATTTGACTTATCTCGTCGTCCGTATACAAGTCAGATAAAACAGAATATCCATTATCTTCAAGTTCTATTTTGTTCTTTTGGTAGTTCATTTTTCAGATTGGACCACTAACGTTTTATACTGAGTCGATGTTTCTCCAACCAATCTAAAATCTGATAAATATGCTAGACTCATGAGTTTTTCCAAGGACTCCCATAATAAATCACTTACTGTTTCTTTGTGTATTGTCATTACTTAATAAATGTAGAGACATTACGTTTAAAACTTGGATTAAACGAGTTGTTGATATATTTTAATTCCTTCTTGATCGTTGTAGTGTTGTACAAATGTATTAATTCTTGAATCTCTGTTTTGTTTCCACGTTCAAGTATTCTTTGAATTATAAATCTCTTGTTTTTTACAATATCAATTTTTTTAATATCAGTGTCCCAAAATATTGACTTTCGTATTTTTCCTATTAAAGGATTAGGATTTAAATCTCTAATTGATTTCTTGACTTCATAACTGGCTTGTAATAACATGAAATAGTCTTTTTCAATGCCAAAGTATTCACCAAGTTTGATCGATAACTTTGGGTTTATTCCTCTCCTTTCTTTGGTAATTGCATTTATAGTTTGGGGGTGTTCATTAATGGATTTTGCCAACTCAATTGATTTCAAACTGCGCTTTTTTAGCTCCCTTTTTAAAACGGCTCCTGGATGAACTCCTTTTACTCTATTAAATTCTGGTAACATAATTCAATTATTATAAATACAAAGTTGTTCAAAATAAACAAAAATGTTTATTTATTAGTTCGTGTTAGATATATAATCTATAATCAACGGGTTGTAATTGTGGTTAATTAAGTTTATTAGAAAGAATCACCAACGGTCCTGTCTAGCTCACATCGCCAGCTTTTGCCCTCATTGGACAGCTTTGCATTATTAGCAATAGTAGTTATTTTATATTTTTCAAATTTTATCCATTGTTCTTCTTCCATTTTTCCCAATTCGGAGATTCTTTTTGCCACAAGGGACGAGCCTCTGTCTCCAATTGATCATAATTATTAGGATATTGTACATACCATGTAGTAGGGAAGTATCTATCAATTCCGCCTCCCGTTATGGTGTCTTGGAAGTAATCAGTCATCAATCCCATGGAATAACCATTGGTTCCAGCAATTTTAGTCCAATGATTTTGGGTTCTAAATTTAATTTTGACGGAATCGCCAACAACTTGTGGTGCTTGTCCAATTATTGTGTTGATTTGTGCAAAAACCTCTCCTTCAAAAATAGTTAAGAATTCTGCATTGGCTACATGCTCTACCCTGTTTCCACCCCAACCGATTCGAACCGGATACCCCAATCGTACGGCATCAATCAACTTGGATTTATCTCCAAACGAAGTTTTTCCACTTTCATCATTTTGAAAGACCATTTGCCATCCTTGTGCAGACTTGTTCGATGGTTGGCAGGAACACAATAAAACCAATGCCAAGCTAAACATGCGTATTGTCATAATTATTTGATTTAAATCTGAAGCTTGCTTTTTAGGAGTAAGAATCAAAGCACCTTGAAGTAGTTGCAATCTGATACCCTATAAGTTTAATGAGGCAGTCATTTTTTGAATTTGATGTTGTTTGTTCAGTCCAGACTCCAGGGGTTACTTTCAGAAGTAAAAATCGGAATAATAGTTGGAAAGGCAATATTTCAGAGACGATTTCCAATTATTACGATGATTAAATTAGATTATCGCCCATTTCCATGAATGAACATCATTTTTTGCCGATGCGATGGTGAATTTCCCAGCATCGGAGTAGTTACTTTATCCATATTGATGCCCATGGGTGATAGTATATAGTCGATTAAATGAGGAATGAAAAGGTATTGGATCATCACCTAGCATTAGCTTCTGCGCTTCATCTATTTTCTGATCCCATACCTGACTGAATATTTAAAAGCAGTTGATTTTCTCCACCAAAATCTAATCGTTTTCCTGTACACTAAATTCATACGTATTAAAAATGGGTTTTCCATCTTCACTCAGTCCTTCGGTTATCACTATATATTCACCGGTATTATCACCCGTAAAAAACGACATAGAAGTGTCTTTACCTTTGGATAAAAGCACATAAGGATTCCAGTATAAGGTAGTCCTCACATCAGGCTTAGTTATCGACGAGGCATTCATAGCATAATCTGGAGAATAAAATTGTCGATTCTTATCAAAGCCTTTAACAACAAGATCTACTATTCCTGACTTTCGTCGTGTAACATTACTATTTCTATTGCTGTCTGGATCTGTACCTGTGTAAATTGCGATAACTCCATCTCCTCCTCTGGAGCCAAAAATGGAAGCACTCGGGCCTTTTAGTACATCGACAACCAATACGTCGTTTATATTTATCAAATTTATAAAATCCGGATCTACGGGAAATCCATCCAGCAAAAATAGAATTGCATTTCCACCTCTTATGGTGACTGTTGGGTTGTTGAGCGAGCCTTGGACGTTGACTCCCGGTACATTACGTAACAATTCAAATACCGATCTATTCGTTATTTTAAAATCCTCATCTACAATAATCCTATTACTTGGATTTAGGTAAATACTATTCTGTGCGACAATTTTCTTGATTTCGTCTTCTTTGGTCTTTCGTTTAGCTTTAACCACTACTTCTGAAAGCCTGACTTCCATATCATTATATTGATCTTTTACAAATTGAGAATATTTATTCGAATTGATAAATTTCTGATATGCTGCGAGGTCAAAATCACCTTGTTCTTTAAAAATGGGTTTCTTAAGATTCAGAAATTGGGGGTCCTCTATATTTATATTCAGTTTTCTATTTCCATCTAGAAAATCTTTCTCATTTTCTCCCTTATACCTCCTAGCTTGAATTATTACAGCAAGTGAATCTTGGATAAGATAAGGACCAAATGCAAATCGACCATCATCTTCTGTGACTACTTCTTCTTGAGTTAAATCATTATTTAAAAAGTTGAGCATGACTTTACTCTTGATGGGTCTCTTTTTTCTGGATGATTTACTTGTGTAGCCCTTCACATAAAGTCCTGATTCTCTCTCAAATTTTAACTCTTGCAAGGCGTCTTCTCTACGTATATCTTCCCAGGTAAATCTTCTCCAGCCATGTGTCATCATTACAAGGTCGAGTAAGTAAGCCCTCTGACTATCTCCCGGTTTCTCA
>JBCCVV010000112.1:0-20145 GCA_039194925.1 Bacteroidota bacterium | reverse complement strand
GTATCTGGTGAGCTAAAATCTAGTGTAAGGCAAAGAGAACAGGCCATCGATCTATTCTCAAAAAAGAGATAACACAATTATTCCAAATCTTATAACCCTTTCTAGATCGTTTAAACACGATTCCATAATCTGATCCGGGTAAGCACATTCAACTTTGTTACCTATGCTAATATTCTACTCCGGGCAAGGTCTTTGTTCGGTCATTAACGTACCATTTTCATTTACAAAAAGAAGATAACAATTGCCATCGCGACCGGTCAGCAATATCCCTTCTGCATCTTCCTGAAACAAGATCCCAACGTCAATTCGGATACGATTATCCGGAACATCGCACAAGTCACCAATGCCATCATTGTCATAGTCCGCCTGATCCGGATTTGGTGTATCTACGCAATTATCCTCAGCATCCGCTACCCCATCGCCATCCATATCTTCTGGAGGAGGTGGTGCACTGACAAATACGCGGTTGTTGCCATTGGTATCATCAAAGTCGACCATATAATTCCAAAACTCATCTATAATCGTAGAATAATTATTGGCAATGACGGGTAGAATCGTGACGGGAGGAGAGTACGTTGCAGGTGCTTTTTCTCCGTAAATAGCCATATATGTGGCAAGACCAGCTAGAAAATAAATCGTCTCTCTACCGTGTGGTGCATTGTCTTCGTAAAGCGAGGCCGCAGAGATGGTATCGTAAGGAGCTGTAAGTAATAACTCTGTAATTACCGGTCCAACAGGAATCATGCGGATGTTATAAGATGGCTTTGATAGAAGTAATGAATCGTGCAATTGAATCCACCAGTTGTGAAAATCTCCGATGGTGTAGGCATGATATGCTGCAAATTCTTGAGCCGTTGGATCAAAAGGGTCTTCTGAAGCGAATGGTCCCATATCGGGCCAGTTTTCATATAAAAATATAACATCATCCGGCTGATAGAGCTTTACCGAATCAGCCAATCGTTCACATGCCGACAAGACAGAAGTTTCTGTATAATAATCAACATTTGGTGGCAAATCCTGCACATAGTTAAATACGGTAAAAATGAAGTTGTTCAATTCAGCTTCTGAATAGGTTTCAAAATCAGAATCCCAGGAAGAAGGGATTCCAGGTGTTCCCCATTGAGAAATAGGATTAAAATCGGCAAATTGCCAAATCGACCCAAATTGACCTGTAGATTCATATAGATTCCCTGCTTCTGTTGCAAACTCATAAATCCAATAGGCGATCTTAGTTTGTTGTGTTGGTGAGGAGTGATCCATCAAGCTGTGCCCCATCATATGCGACTCGATGGTGGTCTGGCCTACCACTTGAAAATGATTTATTGTCAAAAAGAGGAGAACGAAGAGGAATCTTTTCACTTTTACTATTTTATGTTTACTGACATAGACTGTAGTCTTAAATAAATTGCTGCCTATTCGAGTTGACAAATCCACTTAAAAATTAGGTTGAGTCCATAGATAAGTGGTTTTAGGTTGTATTTTCTATGGATATTAAGCAATTTAATACGTTCATTCATTTAACATAAAAACTAATTTGAAACGTAAAGATTTTATAAAGCTGGCAGGCGTCACTGCACTTACTATACCTATGATTGGATCACTCAATAAATTGGAAAAAATCACAGAACCGTATGGATCATCCCAACGAATGCCGGTGATGTTTTTGGGTCATGGATCTCCCATGAATGCAATTGAAGACAACGAATTTGTTCGAGAATTCAAAGCACAGGGGCAACAATTGGAAAAACCCAATGCCATCATTGTGGTTTCGGCGCATTGGGAAACCAATGGTACGTTTGTTACCGCAATGGAGAATCCCCGAACCATTCATGATTTTGGTGGTTTTCCCAAAGCGTTGTACCAAGAACAATATCCCGCTCCTGGTCATCCTCAACTGGCTCAGGAAGTCATGAATATGGTCACCCCTAAGAATACAGTTCACACCGATGATCAATGGGGTTTGGATCATGGAGCCTGGACTGTAGTCAAACATTTATTTCCGGATGCCGATGTGCCCGTTATACAACTAAGTATAGATTATACCAAATCAGGTGAGTATCATTACCAGCTGGCCAGTCAATTGAAGAAGCTCAGAGAGAAGGGTGTACTTATCATAGGAAGTGGAAACATGGTACACAACCTGGGCAAGGTTGCATGGAATAAAATCAACGAACATTACGCCTACGATTGGGCTACGGAGGCGAATACCAAGATGAAAGAATGGATTTCGAGCAATCAACATCAAGCCTTGATTGATTTCCGAAAACAAGGGCGTGCTTTTGACCTTGCCATTCCCACCCCTGAGCATTATATTCCACTCCTGTATACCTTGGGACTAAAAGACAAAAAGGATGACATCTTGTTGTTTAATGATCAGCCCATTGGAGGTTCATTGACAATGACGAGTGTAAAATTAGGATAATAGTGCAATCAGGGGCTTAACATAATCGTGGGACGTTTCGTAAGTATATCGTAAAATCCGTATCAATAACAATCGCTCAAAATCTGTCCCTGCCTTATAAATTGATCTATCCGCCCAGATGAAAAAATTGCCACCAATTCTTTCATAATATCATTTTTCATTGTTATTGACCCACAAATCATCAGAACGCCTCCTTTATCCAAAAAATCTCTATAATACAAAGATTTGGTTCGAATTATTTCATGTACATATTTGAATCGATTACCCTCTCTCGAAAGAGTTATATCTACAGTATGCAGAACCCCTTGATCCAGGCTGATTTCAATTTCTTTACGAAAAATATTATATGTTGATTTGGTTCGTACGCCCCATAATAGTTCAAGTGGTTTTAAATTCTCCGTGCGATCTTTAAACATGCCAATAAAAGGGGCTATACCTGTTCCATTCGCTATTAACGCAACGCTCTTTTTTGCGGGTAGGTGAAAATGATGATTGCTGCGAATTGACCCATTAATAGAATCCCCAATTTGACAATTATATAAATATTGGCTGCAGAGTCCCTTTTTATGTAATTTAATATAAAGCAGAATTTTTCTACCTTTTAGATAAGAAATCGAGTAGAGTCTTGGGTTACTCTCTTCAGAAGGTTTGATTGCCAATAAGTCTCCCGATTGCAAAGGAATTTTGTCCTTATAATGCAACAGTAATGTAAAATATTCACTGTTGCCATCATATACGGTTTTCTTATCTATTATGGTAAATGTATGTCGTTTTGGCCTGAGATATTTATCAATCCATTCGGTAATATCTAGTCTTACTTTTGATTTTTCGGAATACCTGTCAACCCACTTTTCGAAGGCTGAAAGATCATTTCGATCTATTAATTCCGTGGAGACAATTTCAGTAAACTGTTTTTGATTGGCCAATGCTTTTTTTACATCCAACGCAAATTGACAATATCTGGGATAAAGAGTAGAACCAAATCCTACAATTGAATATTTTGCAGTATTTGAATCTTCGGAGGCAAGCAGATCTAAAAATTTATCTGCATTCCCAGGTGCCTCACCATCTCCATAGGTGGAGGTCATAACAATTAGATGCTGCATCTTTGGATAAGCCTTGTAATTATTTAGATCTTCCATCAGCACCCTGGCACCACCAGCTGTGAGTGCGCCATAAAATGCTTTTGCAAAAGATCTTGTCATTCCATTTTCAGAACCTACTAGTAGTACAATCTCAGCAGAATTTAAATCTCCTTTAGATGTTAGTCCATTTGCCAATCGTCGATAGGAGATTATAAAACCAGAATACATAAAGTAAAAAATACTGATCGATGATAAAAATAGAATTCCCGCCCAAATAAATCCAACCCCCGCACCGGTATGTAGTTGCATGCTCCAGCGAGCAATTCGCTTTGAAAAAGGGTAATTCAATTGCGTTACTATCTGTCCGTTTTTTTGATGTATCTCAATGGATTTGTCATCCAGGTTTATAGTAAAAAAATCTTCTTCATCGTCAGAAAATGGAAACTCTACTTTTTCAATTCGATCTAATGTAATGTTTTGAAACAATGGAATTTGATAAATATACTCAAACTCTGGCACTACAATTTCTAAAGGCTTTGAATTCTTCTCTCCTTCCAAATCCAACACATCAAACCTAATAAAAGAAAGAATAACACCAGTGATCGCAATAATCAGAATCGGTATGAATGAAACCCTCCCAAAATAAGAGTGATAGTATTGGTATTTTTGGGTTCTTACAAACGATCCCAATATTCCACGACCCAATTTCCGAATAAGTAACAATAGTCCGGTGATTGCAATCAAAATGAGTAAAAAGGAAGTAATGCCAACAAACAATCTTCCTGGAGTTTTTAAAAATAAAGAACGATGAAAGTTGGTCACAAAAGAGAAAAAAGCAGAAGGTTCAACTACTGGTCTGAATACACTTCCATCCGTCGGCTTTATGATCCAGTGGGAACTTCCTTCCAATTCAGAATGCTCCCCCGCGATCATTACCCGACCGTAATCATCAATTGTAATCTCGTAAAGCTCTTCAAACTCACTATTTAAATTGTGAATGAACTCAGAGAGAGTGATCGAGGATAAATCGCACTTGACATCACTCGAAGCAATGGTTTCCTTTATAGGCTCAAAGGCTAAAATGGCTCCACTTATGGTGACTAAAAGCAAGAAGATAGATGCAACTACAGCCAATGCTAAATGAGCTGTTCTCCAAACTTTTGACAACATAATATAAGGGATCGAACGCTTTACCTGGAAAGCAGCTTTACGTATCGAATGTACTCTGAACCTTGATATTTACCTTTTAGCGATTCTCTATTTAAGGGAATACGTACATCATCTATAATGTATTTTTGATCTTCAACAGCAGTTTCAAACCGCAGAATATTTCCCTTATCGATTAATTCAGCATCAATTGCCAGAGAAAATATTGAACGCTCTCCGCCTTTAATTGTAGCTCCTGTTATACCATCCACCATTGAATTATTTGCTTCGTAATTCGGATACCATTCTTCCAGGTCAGGGTACCATTCTTCATCATCGCCTAATATTCGAAGTGTTTTGATGTAGTTGTCTTCGACATCCAACACTGAGACAACTATATAGGCGCCTTCACCTTTGTAGTTTTTTAGTTGGATCATACATTTTACGCTAGTACTATCCGACAAACCAAAACTCATGAGTAAACTTACAACTACTAAGACTAAAAGTAGTTTTATTGATTTCTTTATCATTGCTAACTTTTTCAATCAAGATTGATTTTTTATCAGTCCTTTAAAAATGAGATTTCATCCTCAGACATCTTCAACAGTTCATTTTCCATGGCGAGATCGTACGCCCTTTCATCAAATTCTGTCTTAATGCCTGGATCCGCTCCATATTCCAGAAGTTTCCTGAGCATTTGCTCATCCGTACTGGTCATTGCGGCAAGATGCAGGGGGGTAAGCCCATCTCTATTCCTGCGATTTATATCCGCTCCCAATTGAACAGCCCGATCTATCAAATAAATCGACCTCTTGTTTACAGCCAGATGTAATATATTGGTTCCGTCCATCTTATTTACCGTTGGTTCAAGACCTTGACCTAAAAAATACTCCATCTGATCATCAAACAATTGGCGCTTTCGATCACTGTAAACATCAAAAAGGTGCGTGATTGCATTTCTGGATTGAGCATCCTTGACATTAATATCCGGGTTGTTATCCAATATCATTTTCATAACAGACATTTCGTTGGATCTCGCTGCAAATAAAAGTGCTGACATTCCCGCATGATTTTGATAATCAATATCATCTGTCAAAGAAAGTAATTTGGAAATCATATCGTTATTCCTTCCTCTTATCGCATTGAATAATGCCGTATTTCCATCTTTATCTTTTTGATTGACATTGACACATCGGTCAGCAAAAAAATCAACCAATGAAACATCCTTATGATTAAAGGAAATAGAATGTAGCGGAGTTTTCCCTTCATATGTCACAACATCCATCTCTACACCCAGCCTATCCAGATATTCAAAAAATGATCGCTCATTCGTGCTTCTTCTCCATCCACGACTTGCAAACATCACGGCATTTCCACCATTATCATTGTGTCTTTTGTATGCCAATCCTTTTTTGATAAAGTGATCAATCATATCTGAATTACCCAATCTCGCAGAATAATTGATGAGATTATTCCCTTCATTATCTGTGGTTTTGAGATCGAGGCCTTTACCGACAAAATAATTGAGCATCTCCGCGTCTTTTAAGTGTGGTGCCAAAAGTAATAAAGCGTTGGCTCCTTCTCGATTCGTATCGTCTATGTTGCATCCATTCGCCAAAAGCAGATCATACACCTCAGAAGATTGTTGTCCCCCAACGGCAGCAAAAGTCATCATATTATAGCCGTGATCATCCACCAAATGAATATCAGAACCTTGATCGATTAACCATTGCATAATTGGAATATTCCCTTTATATGCCGCCCACATGAGATAGTTTCTGCCGTCATGTGTAATCTTATCTACTTCATTTCCCTTCAAACTCAAAAGGTACTTTATAGATTCAGCAGGTGCATTTTCCAAAAGAGCATAAACCGTTGCATCAAATGCATATTGATTCATAGCTACAGGATCGTGACCTTCTTCAATTTTGAGCTTTACTGTCTCCACATCGGGGGCCGATTTCCAGAAATCTCGCCCAATGAATAAATTATCACCATACTGAGCATAAATAGTTGGCAAACCGATGAACAGAAAAACAAAAACAATTATTTTCTTCATTCTTATCACAATTAGTAAAGGAGATGCAAATATAGGACATATTCCTTATTTAGACTGAATTCAAATAAGGAATATGAATATTTGATGCTTCTCATATAGTATGAGTAATTGCCAGGATATTAGCACGTAAGAATCTCAATTATCCCAGATTGTTGTCATTTAATGATGGCTTAAATTTTTACAAACTTCCCAGACCCCATATTACATTTCAATATGTACAACCCTGAATTAAGATGAGATAATGAAATGTTCTTTCCTGTAAACTCCTTTGCTACCCTACCATCCGGAAAATAGATGATTCCTTTTACATCAGTTTTATCTGTACCAATAGTTATGAATGATTTCGTAACAGTTGGATAAATGGCTGCTGTTGACATCTTATCTGTAGTACTCGAAACATTCTGAAAATCGGTTATGTACCTTGGAAAGACTTGATAAGAATCTGTGAACGGTGCGTTCTGATCAAACTGCCCGCAAAGACCTATGACATCAAAGGGTGAGGCTGGCATCGGGCTAGACGCCAACTCTGTATCGTTGTCTATTCTTAAGATAAAAACATCGCTTCCATTCGTAATAGGCACATTAAAACTGCTGCCATTCCCTTTCCAATAGCTTTCATCCAAAAATTGAAAATTCCTAAATCGAACAAAATCACCTTCTTCTTTTTCACCAATCACCTCTGTTAGTTTGGGTTCGAACAAAGCATTATCGTAAGATAAGAACTCAACCGAATGAATGACCAATTCCGCCAAACCATTAAAATTGAGCAATTCACCTCGTATCGTAACCTCATCGCCTTCTTCTGGAATATCAAAGCCATTGTCAGATGAAAACAGCCAAATGCCTTCATCATTCGAATTGGAAAGGACCATTTGCACCAGATTACTTGACTCCAGAAAATTAACACCATGTATAATTCCTGTCAACTTTGCCCATCTGCCTTCATTTACAAGATTGCCCTGAGCATCCACCGCTTTTGCCTCCGCATAGGTCGTAATATTGTATTGAGATTGCTCGTCTCCTCCGAAACAATCATCGTCTATGCCATTGTCAGGAATTTCTTCAGCACCAGGATTAACGTCAGGATTGGTATCATCGCAATCGACCATTTGACCATACCCATCCATATCCTCGTCTAAATCGTCCACTACCCCATCGCAGTTATCATCAATACCATTTTCCAGGTCTTCCTCCGCATCCGGATTCATTGTATTATCGCAATCGTCACAATCCTCATCACTCATAAATCCATCTTGATCATGGTCCGTAGCAGGCTGCAAACTTTCAAGAACCACTAATCCGCTTTGATTTTCATTGTAAAATACAACTTCCGGTTTGTGATCACCCGTCAAGTCTTTGATCATAATATCCATTGTAGAAGCAAGAGCTGATTCCAAACCAAACAATTGATCGTCATCCATTAAAACATCAAGTCGTTTTGAAGAAGTAGAGGAATAGACCAAGTCCATACCACAATTTGCATTTACTCTTCCCAACGAAATATTATTGACACCCTTGGCATCAGAAATAGAGGTAAAATCATTCGTGGATTTTCCTAATGGCCAACTGTATAACCCTTCAGCCCAACCCGGCCCCGATAGATTAGAAAAAATCAAACTTTCAATGCCATTCCATTCGCCTATTGTAAGTGCACCTATTTCATTGCAGACCGTACAAAGAGAACTAATTGGACCAAATCCAAATCCAGGTGTGCCCAAATAATAAACAAGCTTATGCCCGGGACCTTGTTGTCTAATGACATAATCTATATCGTCATCATCATTTATATGGACAGCATGAATGGAAACAGGATCGGTAAGCGCATTGTCTATACTTCCAACTTCATCTCCGAAAAATCTGGATCCATTATTAAGCTTATATCCTAGTTTTGGATGATTGGTATTGCCGCTTCTCACAAAAAGCATATCCGGTAAATCATCATTATCCAAATACGCCAAATCAAATGAGACCATGTCTTCCACTTCATGAAAAGCATGTTGAGACACATACGTACCATCAAAATTGACAATCACTCCATAATGATGATTTGATAATGTCATAAATACCAGATCATCATCGCCATCATTGTCCATATCGGCAATCTTTATATTGGTAAAATTCTTGCCCGATGAGATCGTAATCATTTGGTTTTTGGTGGAAAAATTATCGACTGAAGAAGAATAGTAGATGTTATCGTACGTAGCAAAAACTAAATCTTTTATACCGTCATCATCAATATCCTGAGCAATAAAATCATTTACATCATCTTCCAAATTCAAGAGCGCAATTTGCGCATAGATTTGCTCCTCAATCACTCCATCGCAATTGTCATCTATCGTATTGGCAATGTTTTCGTACTGATCCGGATTAATGAATGCGTTATCATCATCACAATCTACATCGCTTAGAAATCCATCGTTGTCGTTATCTACCAAAACAATAACATCCTCCCCATCACAATTCTCATCTATTCCGTTTCCAGGAATCTCTTGAGCATCGGGATTAATATCAGGATTAGCATCATCGCAATCTTCATCTGAATTGAATCCATCCTGATCGATATCGATTACCTCAATAATCCCATCGCAATTTTCATCTACATCATTATTGACTATTTCTTCCGCGTCCGGATTGATTTCAGCATTGGAATCATCGCAATCGACTTCAGAACTAAATCCATCATTATCTGCATCTTCTATTTGGATGACGGTACTATATAAATGAATGCCCGGATCATCAGAACCTGTCGCCAGGATGTATAATTTTCCTTCATCCACATTTACAAAACGTTCAATGGTGCTGTAGGTTTCGTCCGTCGGCCCCTCTATAAATTGCCAATTGTCGGCACCATCCTGAAGATAGGTATCCAACGTGTTGGACCCCGCAATTCCCAATTGATCCTGAGTTACTGGCAAAAGAACAAGATCAGTACCGAAAAAATCATTTCCTAATGCCTGTACAGATTCAAATGTAGAATTATTGTTTTCATACAATTTTATCCGAGATATTTCTGCTGGAAATTCATACACACTCAAAATAATATCTTGGTCCCCATCATAATCCCAGTCATAACTTTCAACATCATAGATCGTCTGCTCATCTCCAAAGCGCTGATTGTCTTTGAATCCTCCCATTTGATCATTTTCTATATAATGAAAAGTAGACCCACCATTTTCCCAAGCCAATATATCCGTCCAGCCATCCTGATTCAAATCCACTTTTCGGGTATATCTACCTCTCGCATAAATAGGTGTCGAATTGAACGTATTATCTCCATTATTCATTAGATATTCACCTCCAGATGATTGTCTGTGTATGACCAAATCAACATCACCATCTTTGTCAAAATCCTCTACATTGAGCGAGGAGTAATCACGTTCACCGGACTGGATAGTGTGCAGGAGATTGAAATTACCATCCACTTGTTCCGCCCAGATGACAGACGATTGATCAACAGACTGAACATTTGGATCCATTACGATAATGAGGTCTTGATCGCCATCTCCATCCATATCTTCCGCCTTTGCGTCTATCATTCTATTCTTGAAGTTGAAAAGGGTTCGTAGACCACCAAATTCTCCTAAATCTCTATCAAAAAGATTAATTCCCAGCCAGTTTTCATCAAATACAATCATATCCGATTGTTGATCTCCATCGATGTTCTGGATTCGCACTTTTGTGTCGGTGGCAATCATATGGGCGAAATACGAATCTGGAACTTGTTTACCTTCCAACACGGACATATCACGCCATTTATCAAAATAAACTACATCGGAGTAACCGTCATTATTAAAATCATCCAGTAAAAAATAGGAAATTTGAAATCCTTGATCACCTATTATTCTGCGATCATCAAAACCATTTCCATTATTTTCTCTGATATGAATTCCACCTCCAGCTGTTACTCCCGATAGCACATCAATGTGATCGTCGCCATTGGCATGAATCGGTGCAAAGGTTGTTTCCAAAAAATTAGAACAAAAAATGGATTCCAATGGACCAAAATAGGTTCCATCATTTGTGCTTATGCAGGCTTCCAGGCATTGATCGGTTTCTACATAATAATCTTCAATGCCATCTTTATTAATGTCATATTTATCTACATTTCCATATCCTACTTTTACATCTGCCAATAGCTGTCCTGAACTAAATCCACTGGCACTATTCAAAAAAGTATAGGCAGCATCCGCATTGAACATTATAAGATCCAAAAATCCATCCTGATTCAAATCGAGTGCATCGAGATAGGTGCCATTCATACTGCCCATAGAAACAGGTTCTTCAAATGAATTCTGTCCGGTATTATAAAATATTTTGGTACCATCACCGGAAAGGATAAAATCATCGAATCCATCCATATTAAAATCGCCACTTTGATATCTGAGATCCGAAAAGCCTCCAAACTTTTCTGCCAGGATCAACTTCTTATCAAATGTTTTGAAGTCATTATTTTCATAAAGGGTAACCTCGCGATTGGCACAGGCCGAACATTGAGCACTGATGATATCCATATCCCCATCACCGTCATAATCCACAAATCCAAATTCGCCTTTTATTTGCTTGTTATCCACGCCTACCGAAGCATCTACATATTTAAAGACAAAATTGCCTTGATTGAGATAGATCTCTGCTTTCTGATTGGCACTCGTAAATGAAGCAATATCCATTAATCCATCACTATTCAAATCAATAGATCGATATGAATAAGCGTTGGCATCTGAGTATATTTTTTGATGTTGTAAAATGGTTTGTCCCGTTGCTGAAGAGAGTGCAAATGATAACAAAAAGATATTGTCAAATCGTAATGATAGTGGTAAAGAATGCATGGTGTAAGTATTGGTTTTGGGGAAAGATACCATTTCTCAGAAAACGTATGAAAGAAAATGAAGAAAATCTAGGCATGGAATACATTTGTAAAATTTGCATAGCCAAAGATTGAACTTAAAATTATTCCTGTTAAATCTCCTCAGTGCATACCAATATAATCCGAATGGGTGATGTTTGGTCAATCGCACTGCTCTATCTTGGTGACATGAAAAAACTACTATTCTTCACGGCATTACTCTTATTTACCTCCATCTCTATCGCGCAAGTTGGCATTGGCACGGAATCGCCCCATGCTTCTTCGATCCTGGAGGTGAAATCTGATAGCTTGGGAATGTTGATCCCAAGAATTACCACAGCAAATAGAATCGCTATTTCCAGTCCTGCAAATGGATTAATGGTGTATGACCTCACCACAAAATCGTTTTGGGGATTTGCAAATAAGACTTGGTATGAGTTTTTATCTGATGCCAGTATTGATCCGTCTTTCCGGATAGGTACTACTTCATCACGTGCCCTGAGCGGAGGACTTTATGCCAACATTCATTACTACGATCAGCCGTTCGACACGACTCCAGTCGTAGTACATACTCTGGACCTATCGATCACAGACAATGGCGCGACCTGGTCCAGACTGGAAAACATTCCTTCGTCCAACCGATTTGATATTCGCACCAACAATTCAGTAGATCAGCTCAACTTTTTTGCCATCCCTCCCGGAGAATATACCATATCAAACAAAACGTTTATGGCAGGCCGCGAAGAAAATATCAATGGTTTGACTACCATAGAATTCCCTGATGAGTTTGAAGAAGCTCCGATTGTAATTATCTCAATGGAGGTTCCATCAACAGGCATAAGCGCTACGGCCATTCGCCTTACCGATTCTGACGTTGCGGAATTCGAAGTCTGGACCAATGCTCCTTCAAATATCCAATGGATTGCCATGGATGTCGGTGAATATAATCTCAACGGATGGAAGTGGTATGCAGGCGAAGCGGATCTCGGTGCAGGAAGTTTTCAGACCATAACCTATCCTATGACCTTCGATACAAAATATCAAAGTCCCATTATACTGGCTTCACTATATGACACGAATAACAATGGTCCTATTTGGGGTAGAATAAGTAATGTTACCAATACAGATTTTGAATTCAGATTGGGTGGAAGCGGATTGGAAAAATTGCATTGGGTGGGATTTGTGAAAAATTAAGCACCAGACTACCACTTATCCTGAATTATTGGCAAATTACTCTTTTCAACCTGCCAATTACTCAAAGACCTTTTTGGGAACCTCATGAGGCTTTAATTTTATGGTTAAAAAATAAATCATTTTCCATGAAATCACCTTTACCGCTCTTAAAGAAGAAGTATCTATTGTTCTCCCTTTTTATTGCTGTCTTCTCTGGACTTGCAGCACAAGACAAAGTATTTGGAATTGAAATGAAGCTCGAAGGCGTCGACCTTTTTTTACAAGATATTGAAGTGGATGCCGCTGGTGCCTTATACACGTTGTTGCAAAAGTCAGTAAACAATCAGCGAAGCGGGATAATAACAAAAACCGATGCAGAGGGTAATATGATTTGGAGTAAAGAGGTTACCAATTCAGAACAATTCATGAATGCAGAAGCAATAATTGTTTTAGATGAGCATACGTTAGCAGCAGGTTTTGTAGATTATGTCAATACCCCTCCTTTCTTTTCCTCCAACATCACCTATTGTATAATGAACACAGACGATGGGACACTTAGTAAAGCGTATCGAATCGGCAACACGGATGCCAATCTGCTTCAAGACATACTATTGGATGATGATGGAAACCCCATTATGATGATCCATCATGGTACTGCTGGATTTTATGGTACGATGCTTCTTGAATTAGATAAAGACGATGCTACCACCACAGACACCTCTTATATTAAAAGTGGAATTTATACCTATCTCAATCAACTTGTAAAAACAGAAGGCGGATACCTGGGCGTTGGCAACGACGAAGAGTCGAACAACCCCAATGATCGCGCCTTATTGTACAGATGGGATCATGACCTCAATCCAATTGACGGGATACTCCTTGAACAGAATGAATCTGCCAAACGTGCCACTCATGTTATCAAAACGCCCATGGGTTATCAATTGCATGTCGACAGTCCTTTTGGCAGTGAGGTGGTATCGCTTAATTCTGATTTGGAAATTGCAGGAGCTGTTAAGAGTGCTTTTGCACCTGTCACGTATTCAGCCCAAGTGGAGAATACCCATTTCACATTCAACCAATCCAACATCCTGGAGGGCAGATCCGAAGGAAATGTACTTTCTTCTCGTCTTGTAGGAACGGACCTTGGCTACAGCGACATGATTCGTATCCAAGCAGAAACGAGAAGCCTGTGGGGAGTTAGCCATCACCTTGACAATACCACCAACCAATACAACATTGGAATTAAAAAAGACGTAACGGATAATGTACTGCTTTGTGGTAGTTTTAACTTCTTTATGGAAGATGGAGATGCGTTTGACATAACCGCGCAAAAAGTAGATATGGTTCTACCTTGCCCAGATTACGAGCGAGTTGATATATCATCCGAAGTTTCAATAGATGATATTGCACTAGAAACCACTTTGCTATGTGAATCGACGGTGGTGACTTCCGTTAATACATCATCGGTTGAATCCAGTATGAAGATCTATCCCAATCCTGCTTCGAATATCATTCATATAGAAAATATGGAAGGCAATTATCAAATAATAAATGGAATGGGCCAGGTAGTAGACGCTGGATTCATTAATGGAGAGAGCATTGATGTTTCGAGACTTCCAGCAGGAATGTATTATATAAAAATGGAAAAGGAATGTCAATCGTTTGTAATCATGATGCATTGACCAAAAACCACCTGTAAATATCAACCTCATTCAAGGTTTCTCGGAGATCAAAGTAGATTCGTTCTCCCTTTTTGCTCAGGTAATTTAATGAGGTTTTGATCAGAAGGTAAATTTCGAATTTAGCGTATTGGACTCTACAAGATGTGCAGGTTCCGATCTGGTTTTCTCTTGTCTGTCTCCAGAACTCGTAGGTTCAGAAGAAGAATATGGCGTTACTTTTACGCTTCCTCCAAATCCAACCAACCATAGTCTTCATATTGAATGCAGTGAATACTTGCAAAACATGCATTATTCCATGTATACTATTCAAGGTGAAGCAATTCAAGTTGGTAAAATCTCCACTTCTCAAATCTTGGATGTAAGCGAATTGCCTTCTGGTTTATATATGTTATCCATTTCTGAACCACGGATAAAAGCCTTCATCAACACCAAATTTGTAAAGAATTAATTTCATAGTCTTATCTGCCAAGTGCATCACATGAGTAGCAAGCAAATGTAAAACTCGCTCTCTAATATCCTGCCCGTATTCTCATGTCAATCGATCTTCTCACGATTGGATAAAAAATCCTAAATTGCAAGAAAATATTCCATATCACCATTAACCAAAATGAGGAACATGAAACGAACAACGATAATTCTAATCACACTATGCCTTATATCCCAACTTATTTATGCACAAAACCCAACGATTTCTGGAAATTTATGGGCAGAAGATGATGCAAACTTTTTGTATGATGGTGAAGATGGAAACGCAGGAATAAAAGTCTATTTAAAGGATTTTGTCACGGGTAACATCGTTGATTCAACAATTACAAGTGATACAGGATATACATTTCCTTCTTCGATGGACATTGTTATTCAACCCGGTGATTATTTCCTCGAAATACCAACCAATGAATTCGAAGTTGGGGGAAATCTTCAGGGATTAGTATCCTGCTTCGGTTTTAGTGATGCCAATAACGGCATAGACAATGATGATAATGGAATGGACAATCTGCCACTCACAACTTCATCGTTTACCGTAGGTACGTCCGATATAGAATACGTTGATCTTTGTTTTTTTATCAATTGTAGTGAAGAAAACGATTTAGCTTCAGGTGCGTGCAATCAAGTACAGGATGATTTCATACTATGCGAAATCTCAACCTTGGGTACATTTTGCAATTCGCTTCCCTCCTTTTCAACTTCTGGAAATCAGCCCGATCCAATCTGTCCTGGAGGAGGAACTGCGGACAATATGAGTTGGTTTGGATTTGTGGCATACGGCGGCAGTTATGAGATCGTTTTGAATCCGCAGTATTGCCAAGAGTCCGCGAATGGAACCAAAGGCATGGAAATGGGCATATATACCGATTGTTCTTTTTCGGATGTTGTTTTTTGCAGTTCCGGATGTAGTTTGGAACCCATAGTGGTAGAATCTTCCTTGCTTGTACCTGGCCAGACGTATTATATGTTTTTGGATGGATGCGATGGCTCCGTTTGTACATATGACATCGATATTAATGGGACTCCACTTCCTCCGGATTTGACCCCTCAGGATCTGTGCATTGTAGATAACCAAGCACAGGTTATTTGTGAAGATTATGAAGTACCTCTTTTCTCCCCAGTAACATTTGAGGCTACAGAAATAGATATTAATGCGCAGTACACGTGGGAGATTTCTACGATTTCCGGAGAACCGTATTTTGGTCCACCCATGGAAACGACAGATCAAAATACACTCAATGTATTTTTTGAAACAACGGGCGAGTATTCGGTATGTCTTACCAGTATAGAAAATGGATGTCAGGCATGGACTGGTAATCTTTGCAGAACAATCACCGTAATGGAACTGGAGCCGTTTGGCTCTCCGATTTGCGATCAAATAGAAGAAGAGGAAATTATCTGTGGAGTTACATCTTTACACAATAAGGTAGGTATAATGTCTGCACAAAATAGTCCTGGCAACCAGCCCAATCCACTCTGCCCTGGAGGTGGTGCACCGCACAATATTACCTGGTTTGCATTTGTTGCCGATGAAGGAGAATATTCGATCACCATCACTCCTACGGGGTGTACTGGTTCTACCACAGGTCAGGAAGGCGTTCAAATGGGAATTTATACAGATTGTACGTTTTCAGAATCGGTGTATTGCGATCCCAACTGCAGTACAGACCCTTTGACCGTGGATTCAGATGATCTGGAAGCTGGAGAGACGTACTATTTCTTTATTGATGGCTGCAGTCAATCTGTTTGTTCATTCGAAATTTCAATTTCCGGAACACCCATCCCTGCTTCTCCTCAAATCGATGAAATCTGTTACTTCAACGAAGGCGAATTTATTTGCGACGATGCGCAACTCTGCCCAAATGATACCACCTTGTTTGAAGTAACCTCGAACTATCAGGGTGATGCTTACAATTGGGAAATTACTGCCTTAAGTGGAGGACCCTATACAGGCAATGCTTCTCCTCAAACCGAAAGTAGTCAACTAGAAATTGCATTTGAAAATGAGGGTACATACTTACTCTGTATAAAAGAGATTGAAGATTCTTGTTTTGACAATTGGAATGGCAATGTATGCAGATATGTAACGGTTGATGAAAATTTTTGTCCTCCCTGCGATAATGATACGACTCCTCCTGTGGTTCAGGCAGTAAGTCTTTCTACGGCGGTTATCGGTACTATGGATGAAGTAAAAATCTATGCGATTGACTTCTTTTTCTTTGCTCAAGACAACTGTTCACCTGAAGACTCTTTACTCTATTCCTTCAACGCACAAGGACCGGAATTTGACGATCATTATGATGAGTCTGTACGATCTGCATTTATGTATTTGGATTGTTGTAATGTGATCAATAGTCCTGAGGGTATTGAAATTTTTGTTCTCGATTTGGAAGGAAATGTAAGTGGCGTAACAGTGTTCTTAACCGTATTGCCACCTGTTGGCGGTAGCTGTGATGGTTGTGAAAACGATACCATTGCACCGGAAATTGAAGTTTTTGAGAGTATTACCTGGTTATTTCCTCAAGACAGCAGCGAAATAGAGATTTGGGCCTCAGACTTTGTCACATCGGGTAGTGATAATTGCTCAGGACCATCGAATCTAAAATATAGTTTTTCACCCACCAACCCATTCGAAGATTCTAGTGCTGGATTCATTACCTTCTTGTGCGAGGAAGTCGAAAATAGTCCTTTCGAATTACCAATTTATGTCTGGGACAAAAATGGAAACTTTTCCGTAGATACTTCTACCCTAATACTTCAACCCGCTATGGGCCTGGATTGCAGTCAATTCAATGAAGAGATTTCGGGAACTATCCTGGATTTAGACAATTCACCCATAGAAGGTGTAAGCGTTTATTTAGAAACCGCAAACGGAGAGATGATTGAAAGTGTGACAACAGATGCCTCTGGTTCCTATTCACTTTTCGCTAATCCGATAAATAAGTATATACGAATAGAATACCAAACACCGGATATGCCTGTCATATCGATCCTAGATTTAATGCTTATCCAGCACTATTTACTTGGGCTTATACCTTTTTCTACTCCTCAGATCTTGGCTTCTGATATCAATGCCGATGGTGAGGTAAGGGTAAACGACTTGCGACTCTTGCGTAACATTATCTTTGGCATCGTGGATCAAAACGAATATCTGGGCAATTCATGGCAGTTTTCTACCATGGATGGAGATCGAACACCAGTAGAAAATAATAGATTTCCAATTGAGCAAACATCGATGCCAAATTTGATTGGTTATCGTATAGGAGATATACGGTAATCGGCTTTTGAGTTTTGTTTGCTTGTAACTTATACTGCAAAGTCAATATTTACAAAAGTCATTTAGAAACGCTCAATTGGAGCTAGTCTTAGTTTTTCAATGCATATTGATATTTTCATGCTATAAATTTATCCATTGTAATAAAAATCGGTAATAAACGATACGCACTTTTAGTAGATATAGTTCAATCAATTTAGCAAGAACATTCCATTTTTATTTTTTTATCGTAAATCACTTTACAAAGAAATGATATCAGAGATCATTCGCTTTACCATTTCCATTTTCACCTATTACATTTGCACTTCTTGGGAAACAATAAGCTTGGAATACACCCCCATTTAGCAAGCACCTTTTTGTAAACACTCTTTTGTAAACACTTTTTAAAATTAGTTGGGTCTTCTACCAAAAAGACGCAGCCTAAATGCCAAAACGATATGTATCCCTTTTCTATTCTGCCAAGAAGATGGCGGAACACCCTTGTTCTATCCCTTCTTTTAGTAGCAACTACTTCTTTATCTGGTCAAGTCAAGATAAGCAACAATGCTACGCAACCAGATTCGAATGCAATTTTTCAAGTTGAAGCTGATAATGGTGCAAAAATTCATGTTAATCTTATTGATGGCAAGATTGGTATCAATACTATTAACCCTGAAAAAGCTCTGGATATTAATGGTGAATTAAGAGTAAGATCACTCAGCTCAGGTACCGAACTTGATAGTATACTTTGCGTGGATAATGAGGGAGTGATAAGAAAGATATCCGTCAATAAATTGATGAAATCACTTTTGGTTATCAATTCGGATGATCAAGAAATCAATCTCGATGGAAATCTTCTTACCCTCGAAGATGGAGGCACAGTCGACCTCTCAGAATTCATGGATAATACCGATAATCAAGCCCTTAGTCTGGATGGATTTACATTGTCATTGGAAAATGGGGGAACCGTCGATCTTTCAAAATTTCGGGATACAGACAACCAAGAAATGGCTCTTGAAGGGAATATTCTTATGTTAGAAAATGGGGGTACTATCGATCTTTCTCCATTCCTTGACAATACCGATAATCAGGTTATTAGTTTGGAGGGAAATATCCTGACCTTGGAAGATGGGGGGACCGTTAATCTTTCGGATTACTTAGACAACACCGACAATCAAGGAATTAGCCTGGATGGGAATATACTAACGCTTGAAAACGGAGGGACGGTTGATCTCTCGGATTTTAAAGATAATGTTGATACCGATGATCAAGCCATCAGCCTCGACGGGAATATTCTTACTCTTGAGGATGGGGGGACCGTCGATCTTTCTGATTACCTCGACAATACCGATAATCAAGTAATCAGCTTGGATAGCAATATCTTGACACTCGAAGATGGAGGGACCGTAAATCTTTCGGATTATTTAGACAATACAGACAATCAAGGTATTAGTCTCGATGGTAACATACTAACTCTTGAAAACGGAGGGACTGTAGACCTTTCTGATTTTAAAGATAATTTTGATACCGATGATCAGGCCATCAGCCTCGACGGAAATATTCTTACTCTTGAGGATGGGGGGACCGTCGATCTTTCTGATTACCTCGACAATACCGATAACCAAGCCATTAGTTTAGATGGAAACATCCTTACATTGGAAGATGGAGGGACGGTAAATCTTTCCGATTATTTAGACAATACCGACAACCAAGGAATCAGCCTGGATGGAAACATACTAACGCTTGAAAACGGAGGTACAGTTGATCTCTCGGATTTCAAAGATAATGTTGATACCGATGATCAAGCGATCAGCCTCGACGGAAATATTCTTACCCTTGAAGATGGGGGGACAGTCGATCTTTCTGATTACCTCGACAATACCGATAACCAAGCCATTAGTTTGGATGGAAACATCCTTACTTTGGAAGATGGTGGCACCGTTAATCTTTCCGATTATTTAGATAATACGGACAATCAAGGAATCAGTCTTGATGG
>JBCCVV010000111.1:0-20235 GCA_039194925.1 Bacteroidota bacterium | reverse complement strand
CTCAATGTCAATTTTATATTTGTAGAAAAGCAACATACAACAATGCATGACCATGTCAGATTCTCCTATTGGCGACTCCGACGGATATGGTTGTCCGTTAACAATTAGAATGACAATTAAAGATTTTATATCGGAAAGACTTGAAAAAGTAATAGAAAAACTAAGTTTTGATAATGGAGAAGTTGATTTTGTACTTTTCTATGAAAGAGGTGTTAAATGGAAATCACAATCAACATGGGAAGATATGGCTAATTGGTGGTCTCTTCCATATTCCGTTAATCGAAGGCTCTCTAAAAATGAAGCAATTGTAAGAGTTCAGTTCTTTGATTCAATTGCTCCACTTTGGATTAAGGCCAGCCTTATTAGAAAGGGATTAGTAGGGCTAGAGTTGTCACAGAAACTTAGGAAAAGAAAAGAAATACTGCATCATCACGGTGGTTCAGACTTAGCTCCCTTTACCATTGAAGAGCCATATTTAGTATTTGGAAAAACCGAGGAAAGAAAAAGACTTTTAGAATATCTGACGTTGGTTCTGAATTCGTCTCAGGATTTAGATGATTATTTCAATGGAAACCCACCAAAGAAAGATGAGATAAAAAAGTGTATTGAAAAAAACTTTGAACATTATCTGTTCTTCCCCAACAATTACAATCACAGAGAAAAAGGAAAACCAGGTTATTCTGAACGAATAATTAGAAAAAATACTAATACTCAATCATTTCAACTCATCAATCAAGACTTCAAAATCTTGAAGGAATCCAATTGTTTAGACGACGTAGTCAATATTTATTTACAGGAGGAATTGGAATATAAAATAGGACAAATAGAAATTGAAAAATAAAAGCTTACAATTTATAACCTTACAAATCTTGGGTACTTTTCACCGTTCTTAGCGTGCGTTGTGCTTCTACTTAAATTTTTACCAATAGATTTAATTGTCGGCCAAAGCTCTTGTATAGCGACAGACAGTTGATTAAAAATCAACATCACGCAACGCAAGATTTTTATTGCCCTTATTCAGAATTAAAGACACCTTCAAAAACGTACCGTTACTTTCCGCTCATTTTAGTATACTTATAAAAATTTACAGAAGGCAAAAGGTGGAAACAACGTACGATTATATCATTATCGGGAGTGGATTTGGGGGATCCGTTAGTGCCCTCCGACTTTCAGAAAAAGGCTATAAGGTCCTGGTCATTGAAAAAGGAAAATGGTACCGAGCTCAGGATTTTCCAAAGACCAATTGGAACATCAAAAGATGGATATGGATTCCCTTTCTGCGATGTTTTGGTATTATGAAGATGACGTTTTTCAGGCACATATCCGTCATCTCAGGAGTAGGCGTTGGGGGAGGATCTTTGGTGTATGCGAATACACTTCCCGTTCCAAAATCCGACTTTTTCAACTCCGGTACCTGGTCGGATCTAAGCGACTGGGAAGAAGAACTGAAACCTCATTACCAGACTGCTTTGAACATGCTCGGAGCAACCAAAAACCCGGTTTTATTCGATGCAGATAAGACCTTGAAGGAAGTGGCTAAAGAGATTGGGAAGGAAGATGAATTTGATACTCCAAATGTTGCCGTCTATTTTGGCAAGCCCAATGTAGCTCATCCGGATCCCTATTTTCAAGGAGCGGGACCGGAGCGAGTAGGGTGTAATTTTTGTGGCGCTTGTATGACTGGTTGTCCCAATAATTCCAAGAACACATTGGACAAGAATTATCTCTATCTGGCTCAAAAGCACGGTGCAGAAATAGTAGCTGAAAATGAAGTTATTGATGTGGTTCCCATTCAGACAAAAGAGGGCTCCGAAGGATATGAAGTGACGTATAAAAGCAGTACGGCTTTTTTTAAAAGTAAAAAGAAGATTAAGAGTAAAGGCGTAATCTTTTCCGGTGGCGTACTTGGTACCATCAAATTATTGCTTAAGCTCAAAAAGAAATCCCTTCCCAATCTATCGGATGAATTGGGCAAAAACATCCGAACCAACAATGAAACCCTGGTAAGCGTGTCGACCCTTGATGATAACAATGATTTTTCTCGCGGCGTGGCTATTGGCAGCATCCTGCATACCGATGAAAATACACACATTGAAATCTGTAGATATGGAGAAGGGTCCAATGCGTGGAAATTAGCACATTTACCTTATTCGTCTGCTCGGAATCCGTTTGTCCGGATTTATCACGTATTCGCCAATTTCTTCAAATCTCCCATTGATTATCTCAAGACATATTGGAAAAACAGTTGGGCCAAAAAGACGGCAGTAATCCTGTTTATGCAAACCTTGGATAGCTCATTGACCTTTAAACGAAATCTATTTGGAATGATGAAATCTGAGGTAAATGAGGGGAATCCTCCTTCCCCATTTATTCCAGAGTCGATCCAACTTACTGCTCTATATGCCAAAAAAGCCAATGGGAAAGCAACTTCTTTTGTTGGCGAGACACTTATGGGCATTCCATCTACTGCGCATATATTGGGTGGAGCTGTAATGGGTGTAGACAGAACCAAAGGTGTGATAGACAAAAATAATCATGTTTTTGGGTATAAAAATATACTTGTGGTGGACGGTTCCATGATTTCTGCCAATCCGGGGGTGAATCCTTCGTTGTCGATCACGGCGATAGCGGAGCGGGCAATGGCACAGATTGAGCCAAAGCAAAATACTATATTAATAGCCTACAAGGCTCAATCTAAAGAGTAGTACTAAATCCAAGGTATACTAACTGATGATTAATCGTGATAAAATTATATTCATTTAAAAATAAGTCTATAATTCGTCAATAAAGGATATCAAATACCTTCTATAAACAACACTTCTTATACTTCTTACCACTTCCGCATGGGCAAGGATCGTTTCGACCGATTTTCTTTTCTTTTCGTACGTAGGTTTGCGGTCGTTCGAATGAGTTGTTGAAATCAAATGGCGAGTATTCATCATTGTCATAAGGTTCGTAATAATCAAAAGGAGAATCCTCGTCATTACTGTGAGGTTCTGGATCAGACCCAAAGGCAGTTGAAAACATCTCCATATATTTTTGCATCACTAACGCGTCTCCCGGACTGGGATCAAGCAAAGGCTTCATCTTTTTTTTATCTTCATCTGCGAGTGGAGGTGCTGAAGCTTTTCTGCTTTTATACCCTTGTGAATAATATTCTTCAATGTTTTGAGGCAGTGGAGATAAATCGCTGGCATGAAATGGCAATTGAATAACCATCTTCATCTTATTTATATCTCCTCGAATATTTGATTCAATCCACCCTTTTTCGTTGAGAATATCGAAATACTGCAATAATTCTATACCTCGAAAATCAACTACTTCACTTAGTAAGTAGGTTATGAAACCTGAATCAATTAAGGCCGTATTGTTTTGATGTTCCAATAAGTAGTCAAAAACAGATCGGAACCAGTCGATCACTTCTTCGCGCCGATTGGGTTGATGCATAGCGACCTGAGCAACCACTTTTGCGACGATTAATCGGTGATAGGAATAGATGTAGTCTTCTAGAACAAACTCTTTTAATTGGTCCAGTTGGTTTTCACCTAAAGCATACAAGGTCGGATAAAAATAATCTTCGAACCAATCCGACATCCAGTAATCGATAAAAGCTTCTCCCATTCGCAGAAGATTCAATACCTTATCAAGACTATTTGTAGATTTCAGATGTCCAAGCCAATACATCGCATGAATCATAAAATCGAAATGTGAGTCGTCAAAATCACTTTCCTTGAAGACATCCCATCTTTTAATACTATCTTCAATGATATTCTCTAAATCAAGTATTAAAATTTCACTTTTCAGTGATTCAATTACTGCAATATCTTTTTTATCAAATGTTGAGATCGACGTTTCATAAAATACTTCAACTTGCGGATAATTGAGTTTAGGTGGGGTTGTTGTGCTTTCTAAAAAGAATGTTTGCTTACTTTCAGAATCAACACGCTCTTCTCGATTTTTCCGGATGTTAGCTGCCATGCCTTGAATCTGTTGAAATGCGATTTTGGTGGCAATCTGGTCTGTAATTTCTTGTTCAACGTTAAGATCAATTAATGTATCCAGCCTGGCAATGGCTTCTGCTTCATTTCCCATTATTGTTTCAAAATGAGCAACGGCAGCTTGATAACTTTTGAAGGCAGAAATGTGAATTGGCTTATCATATCCTTCAAGTTCTCTAATGTCTTTTGGACTACCGAGCAGATGTTCTTTTTCTTTTAATTCCTCTTTTGTATTTAAATTAAGAATGGTGTTGGAAATGGCAAAAATATATTTTGGATGTTTTACCAAAGTGTCCTGCAATACTTTTTTTGCCTTGGCCTCTTGATTAGTATACACCAAAGTCGTGTAGTAGAAGTTTTTTAACGAGGGAACATTTGGATGTAGTTTGATTAATTTTTCTAACCTTTTAATAGATTGACGAGGGTGGGAGCGACTTTTGAAATGCAAGTCTTTCAATTCACTGTTTAGAGGTTCATCATATTCCAATATGGGTTCATCTGTAATTTGAATTCCAGTCTTTTTGTAAAATTCACGATATACCTGTTCTTCAAAACTAACACCAAATACGTTCATCTTTGATTCAACTATATTTTAAATAAGATTTATTCAAATATATAACTTATTGTTTTTGAATCAGAAATATGTGACTTGAATTACTTTTAAAAAATATTAAAGAGGGGAATCGATTGTAACTAGTCAGATAGTATCTTCACCCCCAATGAACGAACATTTTAGATCAGTAATTCTACAACATACAGGAGCTACTTCCCTTACCAAAAAAGAGATGATCCAGGAATTGTGGAGCGGCTATGGGAAGATTTTGCGCATCGAATTGGAGAATGCCGATAGGAGAAGTGTCGTCGTCAAGCATGTACAATTGCCAAAAGTGAGTTATCATCCGCGTGGGTGGAATACCGACATCGGCCATCAAAGAAAAGTAAGATCCTACAGAGTTGAAACAACTTGGTACGATCAATATAGTACAATAAGTAAGGCTCGATTACCGGAATGTTTGACGATTGAAAAAATTGAAGATGAGGTGCTTATGATTCTTGAAGATTTGGATGCATCTGGTTTTTCGTTGCGCAAACGGTCTGCCAGTTGGCAAGAAATAGACGCTTGTTTGGAGTGGTTGGCCCGATTTCATGCTAGTTATTTGGGACAAAAACCGGAAGGACTTTGGGAGGTAGGTACGTACTGGCATCTGGATACCCGACCGCAGGAATTAGAAGTATTATCGGATCAACGATTAAAAAAGGTGGCTGCACGTATTGATGAAAAACTAAATTCTTGCCACCACAAAACGTTTGTTCACGGCGATGCTAAATTGGCCAACTTCTGCTTTGCTCCGGATGGAAAGGTAGCGGGAGTAGATTTTCAATATGTTGGAGGCGGATGCGGTATGAAAGATGTGGCCTATTTTGTAGGAAGTTGTTTGTATGAAAAAGACTGTGAACGGCTGGAAGCACAAATTCTGGATACCTATTTCATGTACTTACAACGTGAACTGAGCGAGCGGAATGAAGCATTGGAAGCAGAATGGCGGTCCTTGTATCGGGTTGCCTGGGCAGATTTTCATCGTTTTCTCAAAGGTTGGAGTCCCGGCCATTGGAAGATCAATAGTTATAGCGAACGGGTGACGGCTGAAGTGATTAAAGAGATTGAAGAGAATTGAAGAGATTGAATGGAGTTCTTTATAACGAAGTCGAAGGATTGACAAAATTTTTTTAGTATGATCTTTTCAATTAACAATCTCTCCAATATCTCAAAAAATACATATGGATTTAATACACCTTAGTACTATAGCGATTGAAGCGGCCCTCACCGCTGGAAAAATCATCCAGAAGTACGCAAATGAAAACATCTCCGTTGAGAAAAAAAAAGAAGGCACGAGCGTTGCTTCACAAGTCGTCACTGTTGTGGACAAAGAATGCGAACAGGCTATTCTTTCGTATCTGATTCCTACGTGTGAAGCTTATGATTTGGCATTGTTGTCCGAAGAAACAGAAGACGATGGCAGTCGATTTGTAAAAGATTTTTTTTGGTGCATCGACCCTATGGATGGCACTTTGGCTTTTATTCACAAACGTCCGGGATATTCGGTGTCGATTGCGCTAGTCGCTAAAGATGGAACTCCCCAAATTGGAGTTGTATTCGATCCTATTACGGATACATTATACCATGCCATAAAAGGAAATGGAGCCTTTAAAAACAACACTCCATGGAACATAAAGCATACCAATGATCACCTCACCTATGTATCCGATCGGAATCTAAAAAATACCCGTAATGCGGATCAGATCGAAAAGATACTACAAGCACAAGTAGATAAGCTGAACCTGCAAGGAATAAAAGAAATGGCTGGATCAGGCGCTGTGTTGAATGGAATTCTGGTACTTGAAAATGGTCCGGCGTGTATGATGAAGCAACCCAAAAAAGAAAAGGGCGGCGGCAGCGTTTGGGATTTTGCGGCCACGGCGTGTATTTTTCAAGAATTGGGGTTGCGGGCTGCGAATTTTACGGGAGGAAAGCTGGACTTGAATCGGAAGGAAGGCACGTTTATGAATGAGGGAGGCGTATTTTATGCCAATCTACCACTTGATTAAGGGAGGTTGTAATTACTTACCAAAAGATGTTTCGAAAATTTGAGTTGGAAAACTCAAAAGGATAGGATGTCTTGATTTTAAACGACTTTACTCTATCGTAGCGTTAGGATATTCTCCTTCACGCTTTATTTATTGTCCCCTTTTTATCGTAATTTGTTCATAATCCAATTATAATTCAGAAGAATGATCATCAAAATGAAAAAGTCCAGCCTGTTTTTCTTCATGGTTTTTGTTTTATGCAATCTTAACGCTCAATGGTATGAATTGCCTTCCAATATCAATGACAACTTAAACGGAATTGCGGCTTTGGGAGACAACATGGTGGTATCTGGAGAAGGCGGATTGTACTATCAACTTGAAGCCCATCCTAATGACTGGATTCGATTTGAAATTACGAACAATCCAGAAGATGCACTGATCTATGAACATACAAAATTCAACCATTGTATTCCGGATCCGCAGACATCAGGAAATAATGGAGATGTTTATGCCTGTGGGGTGGATATGAATACAAATCAGGCAGTCATTTTTAAATTAGAAATTCCTTCTCTTAGCTATGAAATAATCTATCAAGGAAAGTCCAATAGCGAGCTCAATCAATTGGCGTATAATGATTTTTATCACTTCTTTGGTGCGGTAGGCAACGATGGACTTCTGCTATGGATTAAAGAAGGAGAAATAAGAGAGATCGACACCAACAATAACGATGATTACTTATCGGTGAGTTTTGACCGTAGCGATATGCGATTGGGAATCGCAGACAAGGTAGCTCTTGGTGTATTGAATAATACTACCTCTAGCATGAATTTGGAGATCGTGAATACTCCGGGATTTATACATGCTGCGGTGACCTATACGGATTCCCAACGCAGCAGTTCGGTAGGTACGGGATACACTACTTACAGTACAACGTCTGGATACAGTGAAAATAGAAATTATGACTATGGGCCTTTAAACGGGCAAGCGATCATCTTGATTGATAATTTACACTACGTAGGTACAGATCATGGTATTTTTAAAAACAGTCGGTGGCGTTCGACGCTTGAGTGGCAACCAAGCTCCGAAGATCATCATATCAATAATTTTTTCTACGATGAAGACAATAACACGTTGTATGCCTGTGGAAAAAATGGAATCATTCTGCAAACTCAAAACAAAGGAGGCAGTACGATACCTTATGTAAAATTAAGTGGTTTGGGAACCTGCATTGATACAAGAGTTGAAATAGAATTGACACGGGGTTCTTCTGAACATTGCTCATGGATAGTAGACGGTCAACCCATCAACCATCATTGTGATGACCTTGATTATTTTTTTGATGAGCCAGGAACATATACCATAGAAGTGACCGGTGAAAATGAATTTGGTGAGCAATCTTCTGCTTCCATTGATGTTTTGATTGTGGATCCGCCTGCCATAGATTTACCCGTCACCATTGAGGATAGCATCCTGTGTAAATCAGAGCCTGTGGTCATGCAGATAAGCAATACCGAAACGAATGTTCGCTACGTGCTCAAAAAAGCAGGTGATTCCGGTACCTATGGAATCAGCCAGGTCGGTACAGGGGGTGAGATTACCTTTGTAAGTAACGAGATTACCATTTCGGGCGAGTATTATCTTGTAAGTCAGCATATATTGGTCAATTGTAAAAATGATTTTAAGGATAGGTTTTATCTTCATGTAGAACAAACTTCGGCTGATTTTGCCGGGGAACTCATAAATGCAAGTCCTGGTGAGGAAATTAGATTCAGTGAGACAACAACGGATGCACACCATTTTAATTGGAGTTTTTCATCCGGTGCATCACTTTCTACGTCCTCCCAACCTTTCATCACGACCTCTTTTGCTAATCATGGAGATACTGAGGTGCAGCTTGTTGCTTGGTCCGATCATGGATGTTATGATACGGTGCGTATGCCCGGGCCTTATATTGTAGACGAATCGATTGAATTAGAAGCGTGTTGGTCGTTGGTGAATGCCGGGGGTGATCCTCTCAAAGCTAAGCAAGAAAGTGGTCAAAGATCAAGTGGTTATACAGATGCTCATATAATGGATTTGACGCAGACTGAGCATGGTTTTTTGGCCTGCGGTATTTATAATAACGATACATTCAGCTCCAAGCGTGGGCGATCTATCCATCTTCCATTCCAAGGCGGATATTTATCGCAATACAATTACGATGGGACGTTGAAATGGAACGTTCATACCGTAAACAATTCTTCTGATGGAAATATCATCTATTCCACGAGTATAGATGCCAACGGAAATATTTATTTGGTTGGGGATGCAGAGGGAACGTTTTACGATAATTTTGGGAATTCTGTGGAGTTAACCCGATTTTATAGTTCTGGAAGTATTATCAAATTAAGTAGTCGAGGCGAACTTATTTGGCATATGGAGATAGAACATGCTTATCCAAAACGAATCCATATTGACCAAAACAATAATCTTGTTGTAGTAGGCAGGAAAAGAATTGTCTCCAGTAGTCCTGTATATCTAAATCATGAGCTCGTAGACACCTTGGATGCATTACAACCCAATCTAATGAACAATTATTTTCTGGCAAAATTTGACGCTGATGGAAACCGTATATGGGATACATCATTCTTTATGAAATCCAATAATTCACATTTCATAAGAGAAGTTAAAACCGATAAATCGGATAACATCTATTTAATGGGCTATTTTGAAAGTGTTGCCAAATTCTACTCTGCGGGTGATACCCAGGAAAATGTTCTTGAAGTACCCACAAGTACTGCGGGAAACGGTACACGAATTGTTCTTTCAAAATTCAATCCGCAAGGAATGTACGATTGGGCAATTACCAGTTATGTCACCAATAATGTAAATACCAGTTCTACAGGATTTGGATTAGACGTGGATGAAGACGGAAACTGCTACGTTTCTGGAACCAATGATGCTCTTTTTCCGGATGACTTATTTACGTTTTTCAACACGGATGGATCTGAAACTGTGAAGAGCGTAGGCAGTTATTATTTAGCAAAGGTAAACACTCATGGAGTTTGTCAATGGATTTCCGGGGCAGCGCATTCCAAATACGGGTATGGATATAGAACGCTGATTTTGGAAGATGAAATCTGTGCAATTGCGCAAGTGAGCGATTCGGGTTTTGAACCTGTGGAAGTGGAGTTTTTAAGTGCCGATGATAAAAGTTTTACGATGACGCTACAACCCAGTGATTATGCTCTGGTATTTTATGATTTTGATGGAAATCTAAATCGAGTGGTCACCAACGGTGTCAATGAAAAAGTTTTATATGTTTCAAGATTCAGCGATATTTTTAAAGGCCCCGGTGATGATTACTACATAGCAAGTATTTTGGGCTTTTACTATGGATTTTCCACCTACGAAAATTTCGGACATACCATTTCCGGTTTGATTGGAATTGACGGTGTTATTTCGAAGGTTCAGGAGTCGTGTGGCATCATTAAATATTCTTCCGTTCCATTGGATACCGATATGGATGGATTTTTATCGGATGTAGATTGCGATGACCAGAATGCATCGGTCAATCCAGACGCGATGGAGATTGCAAACAATGATATTGATGAAAATTGCGATGGCGAGCTCCTGATCATTGATGAAGACGGCGATGGGTATAATTCTGATGAGGATTGTGATGATCAGGATTCTTCCATCAATCCAGGTGCGATGGAGATTGCGAATAATGCTGTTGATGAAGATTGCGATGGCGAAGCTTTGATCATTGATGAAGATGGGGATGGATACAATTCTGATGAGGATTGCGACGATCAGAATGCATCGGTCAATCCGGATGCGATGGAGATTGCGAACAATGATATTGATGAAAATTGCGATGGCGAGCTCCTGATCATTGATGAAGACGGCGATGGATACAATTCTGATGAGGATTGCGATGATAACAACGAAGACATTTATCCCGGAGCTGAAGAAATACCAGATAACGGCATTGATGAAGATTGTGATGGTGAGGATGATGTCACGACGGCTATATTTTTTCTAGACGATAATAAAATCAATGTTTATCCCAATCCGGCGACAGATCATGTATTCATCAATAAAAATATAAATTCGACCATTATCACTGTTTTATATGACAACACGGGGTTGTTTGTAAGGTCGTATGGAGATAGGAATGAATTGGATGTCGAGGATGTTCCACGAGGGATTTATCTATTGATTTTTGAGAATTGGAAGACTGGAAATAGAGTTTCTAAAAAATTGCTTTTGTTATGATGCAGCTTGCTGAACTTTAGGTGTCAACACAAGTGAGCCTTATCATTGACGAGAACACAGGATAGCCTCAATAGAAAAAAGTATGTAACCATAGTCTGGCAAGTTTTTGGCCAAAAAATTATATGGATAGTCAATGACTTATGAAAGTGATATTGTCTGTAGCAATACTCCTGAAGGGATTAAAGACTCTAAACGTGGATTGTTGTAAAGGGCTAGAATATGGCGGGAATCCAATATTGACGGTATTTTTGGTCAAAAACGAAGACAAAATAGATCCCTACGATAGGATTAAACATATAGCGGTGTAGTTGCTGGAGAATTAAATCAGCAATCAAGACGCTTTACTCAGACCTCAAAAAAAGCCTTCGAACCAATAAGTGCATGATTGGACACGTTGTCAGAGAAAGTTATTTCCAACGGGCATTAAATCACTTCAATGAAAAAAAACCTCAAAGTATTCTTTGGTTCAATTCTAATCCTGATTCTATTCCGAGGATTTATTTTTAGATCCACAATCCACTACCAACCAATCGGAATACGGCCGGCTATTGAGCTTACGAATAGAACATTAATTGAAAAAATTGAGACTACAGCTTCCAACGAAGTAGTTGACTTAAAAAGCATTGCGAACATAGCAATCAAACTAACGAGTGAGCTTTTAAAATTCTCCACAAAACAAACTTCCAACAACCCTAATGAATTGATGTATTCTCAAAATGCAAATTGTGTGGGATATTCTGCGATGTATACCTCCATTGCCAATCATTTGATAGAAAAATATAACTTGCAAAACGAAATCAGTGCCGAACACAAAATCGGACAATTGGAATTATTGGGATTCAATCTTCATCGGTATTTTGATGATCCATTTTTCAAAGACCATGATTTCAATGTATTAACGAATAGATCGACTGGCGAACAAATAGTTATTGATCCAAGTGTGAGCGACTATTTGTGGATTCATCGAGTTTCGCAAAAGGAATAAACAATTCAAAACCAAACCAGTTATACATTCAATGCACAAACAAAAAGAAAAATACAAACTCTCAGAGCGATTAGAACTCGGTGGGCTCAACGTAGAAGACACTCGAAAATTCGAAAATATCAATTGCCCGTCTTGTTCCAGTGAAATCTTGTCTGCAGATATCAGCCTGCAAAATAGTATGGCAAAATGCTCTAATTGTAATGCGATCTTTTCGATAGAAAACGAAATTGAAAAGGTAAAATCAAAAGAAGAGGTCAAACAACAATTTCTGAGACCAGAAGGGATTGATTTATTTCATTATAAGGACGAATTGGATATTACCCTGGATCAACACATTCAGGGCCTTGATCTTTGGGCCATATCGCTCATTCCGATTTTTGCCCTCGGCGCGATAATGATTTTTTTCATGTCGGATAAACCCATGTCGCCTTACATCCCCATTACCCTCACCATGATCTCTTTGTATTACATCTATAAGGGATTATCGTATTCAAAATACAAGACGTACATCGAAGTCAATCAGAAATTCTTAAACATAAAACATCGACCCAACAATCTAAAAAAGGACAAATCGTTCGCTGCGGATGAAATCGATCAATTGTATTTGAAACCAAGCACAGAGATGCCAGGACACTTTGTTATTCATATGATCATCAATGGAGTGGAGGGTCAGCGACACGAAAAATTGATGAAGGTGAATTCATTGTCCAAAGCCAAATTTTTGGAGCAGGAAATTGAAAAGTATCTCAATATAATGGACAGGAAAGTTCCGGAGTCAGGGATGTGAGTGCTATAATTTAGGTGGGGGGTATTCTTTATTTTTTTCTTTAGTGTTAAATGCTTAAATGCTTAAATGCTTAAATGCTTAAATGATTGAATGCTTGAATGTGGTTGTGGGCGTGAAAAGACTTTCTATTGAAATTTCTAATTTTTTCAATTGAATTAAATTTATTTTGAGACATTATCATTTAACCACAACCAATGTTAATAAGCGAGAAATTCGCCACTTTTACAGCAAAATAGGCCATAATCTTAGTGATCTTAGTGAATTCTTTGAGAACTTTGTGGTAAAAGTCAACATCATGTAAAAGCGAATTACAAGAAGTGCAAAATGAAACGACTACTCTATTTATTTCTATTGTTACCTATCTGCATTTCAGCTCAGATCAACGAAAGCGATACCCTCAAACTAAAAGCGAGTCTTTCAACGACCGGATTTTGGCAGGAAGGAAATGTGCAAACGATCATATTTCGGGTAAAATCAAATTTCACGTATAAACCTTTTAAGGATTGGGTCTTTAAAAATCAAAACTCATATGTATTTCAAGAGTTTGGAAATGAAAAGGCTGATGAAGATATTCTTAGTCTTAATTTCTTATACTTCAAGCCGCAGCATCGATTGTATCCTTTTGTATTGGGTTTTGCCAGCACGAATTTTCGACGGGAAATTGATTTGCGGTACTTGCTAGGAGCTGGAGCCACGTACCAAGTTTTAAACAAAAAAAAATCATGGTTAAAGTTTTCCATCTCATGCGAATACGAACAAACGGATTTCAAAAATTTCAATTTTAATCGAAGTGAATACAATGGCGATCCATCTATTCATACATTTCGAGGCACGCTTTGGGTCAATGGCAAATACAAACTATTCAGCGATAAGGTAATCTTAACCCACGAAAGCTATTTCCAGCCCTCCCTCGAGCGAAGTGACAATTACCGTTGGCAAGCCGACGTAAACCTTGAATTTCCCATTTCAAAATATCTAAATTTTAAAATCAATTATTTGCACACTTTCGAAAGCATCGTAATCGAGAATCAGAAACAAGAAGATCGATTTTTGACATTTGGTTTTACCGTGAAAAGTCATTCTTAGAAGTTGGCTTTATAAGTAATGGGTTTTCACTGTGAAATATTCTATACCCAACTTCAACTATTCAAATAAATACAGTGTAACTACTCAGGTGGTCTTTGTTTTACCCTAATGAGTTTGATGGACGTTAACATTCCTAGCCCTGGATAGTAATCGGTTATGAGTATAATTTTGGAGACATTTTTGGTCCAAAATGATGACAAAATTACGGCCAACACCGGGTGCTATAAGCAATAAATTGAGTAGTTATAATACAGTTAATAGACCTAACATTATACCCAAGCGGCAGTGAGCTTGTCTGATGTCAAATGAAACAAAGCCCTGACTATATAGTGGGCTTTCAAGGCGTGAATTAGTGCAGTAAGAGTTTTCATAAAGAGTTTGAAGTGACGCCGAGTGGGTATCGCGAGGGTTGAAGGGTGAGGGAGTAATTTTTTGAAATTGAACTCTTGCATGAAGCATTTGGTGGGGTCTTTTCTTTGTAGTATCTTTCATGTGTTGAGATAATGAAGAACCGATACCAACTTTTCTTTATCCATTATTAAACGGTTAGTATCTACATCTATGCGCGTAGAAACGATTATACGGAATCTATCTTAGGTAATGGAATATCTGTTATTAAAGATTCATTTTATGGATCGAGGTGTATAGTATGGATAAACGCAATGTGGTTTATTTCTGCTAAACGCAATGTGTTTAGCAAGACGTTATGTGGCACAGTTTCAAACGAAATGGAAAAACAGCAATATATAAAAGATACACTAAATATAATGGGTCAAATAGCCACTCAATTAGATTTTTTATCTGAAACTTGGAAGACTTTATATGCGAACCAAGAGCTTATGAAACCTCTCACTTTAGGAGGGTATTATTCACCTCAAACGTTTGTGGAATCAACATCAGGTATGATTCAAAATTTAATAATTATTAAAGCAAATGCCTTCCTTGATGAATTCAATCAAGAATTTAATATAACTAAATATCCAGAACACAAACAACAAATCTTAAACATTAAGAAATGGTGCAAACCAATAATGAATCAAATTAAGAAATGGTCTGGTATCAAATCTTATAGAAACGAGATTCTTGGGCATAATCATAGAAAGAGAGGATTTAGCTTGTTCAATACAATGTCGGAATATAAAATCCCATATAGCCATTATGACTACGTGGCATTATGCGAACTGATATTTATGATAGCTAATCAATTGAAATATGAATTTGAAGAAATAATGAAGGAATGTTTGAGTTTAAAACTTAGTGATAAATATAAAGTACCAAAACAAAACTCTATATCACCCTCACAAGTTGACAAAATACGAATGGAAGTAGAAAAATTAAGATGCGCCACATAACACTAGGTATCACAGCATAGGCTAATGCCTACGCAGGATACCATTCACCGTTATGCATAATTAGAAAGAAATATGACTGATAAGGAACTTGTCAAATATGTCAAGAAAAAAATCAAAAAGCGAGAAGCAAAATTTTTGACTCATGAAAAGAATATATTCCTGCACAAGAGTATATTTTGGATTTGCCTTGTTCTTGTGATTTTTTCATTCCTAACAATCCCTTTGATATAGTTAAGCGAGGCACCGAAGTATCTAATTCTTACCGCCTTTGTGTTCAGTTTTTCAGGAATAGCAGTTATGTATCACTCAAAAATCTTATTGGCTGACCCTCCTAGAGATGAACGAGAAAAAGATAAGTGGTTATGGGTTCAGGGTCGAAAATTGTACTTCCTTAAAAATTTAATAGTAGTATTAGTAATTATTATAGGATTATTTCTGTTGCTAGACTATGAAACATTCTCTAAAACTGATTATTTCCAATTTTTACCATATATCTTGTTCGCCATTGGGTGCGAATTATTAGCAAATCTATTCGTTGTGTTCATCTATAAAAATCCAAAACTTTTAATGAGTGGCGTTTTCACTGGAATAGGATCTGCGTTCAAGGTTATTGGAGTATTGTCAGGAACATTATTGCTTTTTGGTCTGATTTTAAGAAATAAGAACATTTTAACACTTCTGATTCTATTCCTTTTACTTCCAAACTTCGTAAGGTATATAAAGTGGTTACTTGGCCCTTACCGTAGAGAACAATTAAACACAATTCAGGAATCTGTTGTAAAATTCGTTAATCCAAGTAAATTTCTGGGTGTACTTAGATCTGAGCTTAAAATAATTAAAGATAAATCTGAAGCTATTGAGCTCTTGCAAAAATTAAAAAAGAAAAAGAAATATGGAGTAGAGGTTGCATTACTGGAAGAGCTAACAATTTTGCACACGAATAAGCGTCATTGGATAATAACATTTCTAATTGGATTGTCAATATTCATATTAGGAGCAATTGGAGAAGGTTTCTTTCAAGATATAATTTACGAACCTCTAAAAAATTTGATGAACAAATAAAATATGCATAACAATAGATAAGAAGTAATAGCTCCTTCGTCACTACTACTCTTATCATCATCCGTTGTGGTGCATAAGATGAGACTAACTCTAGAAATACTGACTAATGCCATTACTGAATATCGAAGTGAAGGAATGGAACTGATGTCCCTTTTAGGGAAGAAGTTTGGCTATGACATAAATAATCAAGAAGAATATAAGGAGTTCATTAGTAGAAGTAATAAAAAGGTTCCTCGAAGTGGTAAACTTTCTGAAAGAGTTAATTATGCCTTCCACGGTGGTGAATGCGTTTTTCATAAGAGAAAGACACAACAAAATGTGGAAGTAATTCTGACCAACCCACCAAAATTTGGAAAAATAGATGCTTGGTTTTTGAAAGAGTTTTTGGATAGCACCGATAAATACAAGGAAATGAGTAAAGAATTGGACTGGCAGAAGTTAAAACTAATGATTAATGAACTATACCGAACAGGACAAGTTGAGGAAATAAAATAAAGTGATGGCTCATAAGAAAAAAGGATATTTAACAACTTCTCCCGAATGGGCAAAGCATTTGCGAAAGTATATGAAGAATCAATTTTGGCGTGGTGAACGGAATGCAGGAAAAAAAATGATTCAATCTGAACTCAAAGAAATGTATAAAGGGCTAAATCAGTTAGTGGATGAAATTCTGTGGAATGATTGGGACCCAATAGGTGTGAATGATGTAGCCCCTAGAGATGAATATATGGATTACGTTCCTGAGATTTGTTCGTTGGTTATTCAAAATAAATCGACTGACGATATTGCTGATAGGCTTTATAAAATTGAGACAGAAACTATTGGGGTTATGGGTAACAGAGAACACTGCTTAAAAGTGGCTCATAAGATTATGAACGAAATAAATAAAAATACGACCCCACAACAAGGTGTATAGTGCATACCCTCCGGGATACGCACCATACACAAAACGTTGTGTCTCATTAGATAAAAGAAAACTTTTCTCAATAATCAATCTAAAAAAGAAAGAATTTCATTTTCAATAGGATGAAGGTGCTTCTTAATTGGTATACTTATTAATTCATTGTTCCATCTTTTTAAAACTTTTTCTCTTTGTTTTAAAATAGCTTCACGTTCTTTTTCATCCTCAGCAATTAAAATTTGAAGATTCATCTGTTCTTCACAATAAATTTCAAATAATCTTAAAATTTGGAATCCCCAAATCTCAGAAATTAGTTTCTTCACTCTGGTATCTCCATTTTCAACATCAATTAAGAATTCATTCGTTTCATTTTTTATTAAACAAAAAGCATCACTTGAAAAAGAGGCTGCCACTAATTGACTTAGTAAATTCCAGTCAAAATCTTTGATTAGTTCTTCTGGTTTATTATAGTCTACTGGAATGAAATGAGAAACAAATTCATTATACCAAATTTGGTCTTTTACTTCTCCAGTTAGTTCTCCAAAGAGTTTTTCATATTTGAGGACAACATCTTTTTTTTCTTTGTTATCCCTTAAATCATTGATGAATTTTTGGAAATTAAAAAGCATAATAATTTTTTATTTGGGTTTGACAATTAAATATTTGTCTTATTTGACAACAAATATATAGTTAAAATAGTATATTTGCAAAAAAATCTTCGGGGATGAGAAATATTGTAGGACAAACAGCTACCGGAAAAGACTTTTATCCAAGACCGCAAATCATAAAAAAAATCTACAGAAGATTAGATTCTGGTTCTGACATTTTTATGGCAGCACCTCGACGAGTTGGCAAAACATCAATAATGCTGCATTTGCAAGATGAGCCAAAGTCAAATTATGATTTTGTATATATTATAACAGAATCAGCAAAAAATCCTGAAGAATATTTTAAGCGGCTATTAACCGAGATGCTTAGGAGTAAAGCAATTTCCAAACTTGCAAAAACTAAGGAAAACACCAAAGGACTAATTTTAGAAATAATAGATAGAATTGGAAGCATTGAAGTACCAGGGTTTAAAATGGAACTTAATGATAAAGAAGAATCAGTAAGTTTTTATGAACAATTTGAAAAATTACTTACAAAGCTAAACCCTGAAAAAAGACGAATAGTTATAATGGTAGATGAATTTCCTACGACTATTGAAAATATTAAGAAAGAAAAAGGGGAAGATGCAGCTCAAACATTTCTGCAACAGAATAGGGAACTTCGGCAAAAAGCACACGAAAATATTCAATTTATTTACACAGGCTCAATAGGACTTCCATTAGTTGTCAAAAAAATTATGACGCTAAATGTAATAGCAGATTTAAATATTATTGAAGTACCTCCATTAAGTTTAGAGCAAGCAAAGGACATGGTCACAAAGTTACTGAATTTTAATGAAGTAAAATATGATGAGGAGGTGATAGAGTACTTACTTAAAAAATTAGAGTGGTATATCCCATTTCATATTCAGTTAATAGTTCAGGAGTTAATTGATGTTTATGATGTTAGCGGCTACGTGAAAATTGATTCTGTAGACAAAGCTTTTATGCAACTACTTCATACAAGGAATGACACTTATTTCAACCATTACTATTCACGTTTAAAAGATTCTTTTCAAAATAAAAACGAGTATACTTTTGCATTAGAAGTACTTAAAAGTTTAGCAAATAATGATTATTTAGATATTTCTGCCTTGGAGAAAATAGCAGAGAAACACAATATAGAATCTGATTATAATACAGTAATTGATTCACTAATTTTTGATGGTTACATTGATTTTAGTATTGACAAAAACAAATATTCATTCAACTCCCAGCTTTTGAAAAAATGGTGGGCTAATAAGAATCTATAATGAGTAATAGAACTGTTGCAACGATATACAATCCAAATCTCTTATCTAAGAAGCAGTTAATAGGGAACTATGCTGTAAGGCTTAAAAAATTTCAAAAACTATTTAAGGAAATTAAAACGTCTACAATGTCCCGTCCTGAACAGCATATTTTGATTGAAGGACAACGTGGCATGGGAAAAACGACTTTGCTTTTACGACTTTCTTATGAAGTTGAAAACGATGAACTTTTAAATACATGGTTGATTCCATTAGTTTTTAATGAAGAACAATACGATGTAAGTTCACTTTCTGGTCTATGGGAATTGATAGCTAAATACCTTGGAGATAAGAATGAAGCTTTTATATCACTTTTTGATGAAATGGACAGTAATTATTTGAGATTTGATGATAATGACGAAGAATATGAGAAATTTATTTTCAATTTATTAATACGAGCACTTAAAAGAGAGGGAAAAAAAATTTTACTTTTCATCGATAATTTTGGAGAGATGTTTTCCAAGTTAGAGAGCGAAAGTAAGCGACTGAGAGAAATATTAATGACATGCGAACACATACGAATAATTGCAGCTTCTTCAGTTGTCTCAGAAGCCTTTTTTAAATATGACGAACCTCTATACGAATTCTTCAAAATAGAAAAATTAAATGAGTTGACTCTTGAAGAAACTAAACTATTGTTACTTAAACTCGGAGAAAGTTATAATAAAAGTAAAATCAAGAAAATTGTAGAAAATGAGCCTGAAAGAATAGAAACCCTAAGACGATTGACAGGAGGTGTAACGAGAACAATTATACTCCTTTTTGAAATATTTATTGACGATGAAACAGGCAATGCATTCAAAGATTTAGAAAGTGTTTTGGATAGAGTCACTCCCTTATATAAACATAGAATGGACGACTTAAAGCCACAACCTCAAAAAATAGTGCATTCTATTGCAATGAATTGGGATGCAATAGCAGTTAAAGAAATTGCAAAAAAAACCAGAATTCCAAGTAAAACCGTTTCGGCACAACTACACAAATTAGTGAAAAACGGAATTATTTTAAAGACGGAAACAACTACTAAAAATCATCTATATAGTGTAAGAGAGAGGTTTTTTAACATTTGG
The DNA here is from genome assembly GCA_039194925.1 of Bacteroidota bacterium. Lineage (GTDB taxonomy): Bacteria > Bacteroidota > Bacteroidia > Chitinophagales > Saprospiraceae > CAJXUU01. The sequence goes on along the minus strand of JBCCVV010000111.1, from coordinate 212 downwards.
TATTTAATGAGAAATGGACGAAAAGGAGATAAGAATAAAGTGATTTGGTTAGCAAGATTTTTTGAAAATTGGTTAAATCCAAAAGCTTTGAGGACAAGGGTAGAGAAATTTTTGCAAGGATATGATAGTGGTGCATTTGAGGAAGAGCAAATTAGTTTTCTAATTTTACTTTTTAAACATCCATCATTAAATATTCCTAAATATCAACTTCG
>JBCCVV010000110.1:0-20278 GCA_039194925.1 Bacteroidota bacterium | reverse complement strand
CATTAATGAAATTTTATTGTTATTATTTTAGTTATTGAGATATATATTTCTGTATATTTACGGAGAACAAATTTTTAATTTGCTACAATCTATTCACCAAAATTTATCAATATGAATATAACTTTTGAAGAATTACGGCGCATTAAGCACCAACTACCTACGGGCAGCGTAAAGAAAATTGCTGAACGACTTGACATTGATCAGCAGACTGTTCGAAACTTTTTTGGGGCTAATAAGTTCGGGGACGGGGACTTCGTCGGCAAGCATATTCAGCCCGGTCCAAAAGGAGGAATTGTAAACATCACTGATGATACAATCCTGACAGAAGCCAAAAGGATAATTCATGAAGTTCAATTTGCAGCATCGTAGATTGAGCTTTTTTAATTCTAAGGAATTAAAAACTTATTTTACTTAAATAATCAAAAAACAAAAGCGAATAGAGGTGCTGAATAGACCTCAACAAAAAAGCAGATTTCTGGCAGGGAATCTGCTTTTTTAATTCGATTCACCAGGTCACAGCGAAGACTACACTACGACTTTTAAAATCATCACATTAAATCCTCAACAAAACCATTTCTGATGACTAATTCGACGTGTTGCATTATTACTAATGACAAAGCCCTCCCACGATTAAAGCATGTTCTCATTATCCTACTCTTGTTTCTTGGTTTCACAACCCGTGGGCAATCATTTATTAAATTCATGGATGAATATGGTATCGCAAAAGCGGGAAAAGTTGCACACTTTGCGACAAATGTTGTAGTCAATGAAAGCAGTTACAAAGTATTCGCAGATGGTGTAATAATAGATATTTTTTATGATTTTGGATACCGTACTGTGCTGCAGGTTAATGTAGAAAATGGAGTTTTCACTACAATTTCCGTACTTGAAGATACACATTGGTACCCTGCTTTCGATTATGTGCATAAATTGGCTTTTTTTGAAAACGAGTACATGGATGTCACAGAATCAAAGAATGTGAGAAGCGTCAAAGACTATTACGAAAACTTGTATGGCATACCTACCACACAATTTTCAAAAGAACAATTGGCAACGGCATTATTCTTTTACACCTGGGTGGAGTATGTATCAAGTAAATCCGCAGAGGAAATACAAGAGGTAAAATTTGAAAACCTATTGAACCCTCGAAAAATAGGCCATATACATGTTTATGGAAATAGCACATTCAGAGATCGCATCGAGAGAGCATTGAACATGATTAAAAGATATACTCCGGAAGTCTATTATAAAAATTTTAATAATAGTTCAGTTGAAGAACAACTGGTGCATATAATCGCTCCTATAGATAGTACCTTCAGCACTATATATGATGGAGGAGTAATCGCTTTGGCAAAAATTTATGAAACGGGCAATGATTTAGAAGTAAGTGATGTAAAAACGGCATCTGTCCTGATCCACGAAATGACACATTTACGCCAGCGATACGATAGGAGTCTGCAAAATATGTTTAACAAAGTAATAAAGTACCCAGAAGTCCATTACGCGGACAGTCCAAAAACGATAGCTGATAATGAAATAGAGGCGTATAATGCTTCAACAGAATTTTTGGATAAACTGCCCAATAATTTTCCCGGAAAGGATAAAGTAGCTCTTAATATTTGGGCAAAGGTAAAAGTTTATGAAAATTTATATCGGGCCAATGATTTGGTCAACTCTGATGCCACAAGAACTGAGGGCTGTGCCATAATTGATCGTGTTGCCAAAAAATTGGATAGAAAAAAAATGGGAGATTGGCTAAAGAATTTCTATTGCAAATAAGGAACTATCTAATTCCCGATCGGTCCTAACTCCACACCTTCAGAGTAAGCCACCTTGACCTTATGATCACGGAATGCTTCTTTAATCAACGCATACACATCAAACGTTGCATCCCAATAATTATCCGGTAGAATATAAGGTCTTACTCCCACAATGATATTATGACTATCATATGCTTCGATACCAACCATAGGAGCAGGATCTTGCAGAATAACTTCTGATTTCTTCATTGCTTCCATGATGATCTGCTTTACTCTAGGAAAACTTTCTTCATAAGGCATGGTAACGGTGAGTTCCAATCTAATTTTCCCTCGTTTTGAATAATTGGTGATGATATTATCCGTTACCTGTCCATTTGGAATAATAAGCGTTTTATCACCGGGAGTGACCAAATTGGTACTAAAAATCTCTATACTTTTCACACGTCCGAACGTATCTGAGATCTGAACCCAGTCCCCTACTTTATATGGTTTGAAAAAGATGATGGTAAGTCCTGAAGCAAAATTCCCCATGAACCCTTGTAGGGCTAATCCTACGGCAAAGCCAGCCGCGGCCAAAATTCCAAACAAGGCAGAAAACTCTATGCCAACAATACTCGCCGCAATGACCACCACAACGATTTTCATGAAGATATCGATCAAAGAGATCAAAAATTCTTCGATTTCACGGTCAATATTAGCTTTCTTCAACACCGCTGTAAAAACCTTACTCAACTTTTTGACAATCTTCATTCCCAACCAAACAACCAGAATGGATAGGATGAGCTTTGGTACAAATACTACTGCCCAATCGGTAATTAACTCATAATACTTTTCAATATTGATGTTGTCCATGATTTACTTTCTTGAAATTATTAAGACGTCTATATACTCAGCATGAAAGTTATTTTACATCTGTTATTTTGTAGGCGACAACAGAATTTCCGAAGAAGGTAGGTATCAACAATTCACCCGATTTTGCATTAAGACCAATGTCTGCGGCGTTAAGTTTCTCTTCTTTAATATCAAGTACTTTAGTCGTTTCCCAATCCGATGAAACATAATGCACCTCTCCATTCCAATTTGAAACAAAAAACCCTCCATTCCAAGGCTCTACACCATCTCCGCCAGGAATTACCTCAGAAACTCTTTTTGTAATCTCCTTGGATTCAATATTGACCGTATTAAAATCTCCTTTCCTAAATGAGGCCAGATAGATTGTTTCATTATCCACATAAATACCATTCGGATTCGATAGAGATTCATCCTGTAAAAACAACTCCAACTTTTTATTCATATATCTATGTACAGAATTGGTATTCATATCCGTAAAATAGATGCTACCATCGGGAGCAGCGGCTACATCATTCAAAAATTTTGCTCCTTCTACAGGAATTCGTTTTATTACCTCTCCTGATTCCGGATTAATAATGACCAATTCATTGATGTCTGTCACGAATAATTGTCCTCCGGAAAGCGCCATACCCTTAGGAGCATCAATCCCGGTAACAAAGGATTTATTAAGAATCTTGCCTTTTTGATCTACTAACGCAATAAATCCGTCACCATCCTCTTTTGTCGGAGGTACACCTCCAATGCATGAAACATAATAAACACCTCTTTTCTCATCAAACAATACACTTTCTGCTGTCTTGAGCGTAGCTTCCGTTTCCCAAAGTTTGTTTAATTCAATAGATTTTGGCTTTCCTTCCACACTAGCCGACAAAACCGCTTTGTCCGTGGATTCTATTGATAGCTTATGATCACTATTCTTACAGGATATAAGACATACGACAAAAAGCAAGACAAAAATATTTTTCATAGCAGTCAGACTTTAGAATTTTCTATTAAAACAAAAAAGATTACAATTTAGCTAAGATCGAGTTTAATGTAGCGCTGGGCCGCATAACCTGAGCCATCTTTTCATCGTTGGGTAAGTAATATCCCTCCATATCAACACTAACGCCTTGCACCTTATTCAACTCATCAACAATTTGAGTTTCATTTTCCGTTAATTCTTCTGCAATAGGAGTAAAAATCTCTTTTAATTCAGCATCAGCAGACTGATTGGCCAATTCTTGAGCCCAATACATGGATAGGTAAAAGTGGCTGCCTCTATTGTCCAATTCATTTACCTTTCGGGAAGGAGACTTTCGATTTGCCAATACTTTTTCAGTCGCTTTATCCAGTGCTTCACCCAATACTTGTGCCTTCGAGTTGTCATGCACCTCACCGTAGTGATCAAGAGAGACCGCCAATGCTAAAAATTCTCCCAAAGAATCCCATCTCAGGTGATTCTCCTTCATGACTTGCTGCACGTGTTTCGGAGCAGAACCACCGGCACCGGTTTCAAACAATCCACCTCCATTCATCAGTGGTACTATAGAAAGCATCTTTGCCGATGTACCCACTTCCAATATAGGGAATAGATCGGTATTGTAATCTCTCAATACATTACCCGTAACGGAAATCGTATCCTCGCTATTTTTCATTCGCTGCAATGAGCGATTCGTTGCATCAAAAGGAGCCATAATAGAAATATCCAATCCTGAAGTATCGTGTTCAGGAAGATATGCATTCACTTTTTTGATCAACTCTCTATCATGAGCACGTTCTTCATTCAACCAGAAAATTGCTGGTGTATTACTTGCTCTTGCTCTTGTCACCGCCAATTTCACCCAATTTTGAATTGGGGCGTCTTTGGTTTGACATGCTCTCCATATATCACCCGTCTCTACTTCGTGGCTCATTAAAACGTTTCCTTTATCATCAACAATACTCACCGTACCGTCTTCAGCCATTTCAAAAGTTTTATCGTGCGAACCATACTCCTCTGCTTTCTGAGCCATGAGTCCTACATTCGGTACAGTTCCCATGGTCCTTGGATCAAATGCTCCATTTTTCTTGCAAAAATCAATAGTAGCTTGATAGATAGTGGCATAACTGCTATCTGGAATTACTGCCTTGGTATCCTGAGTTTCACCTTGCGCATTCCACATGCATCCGCTTGTGCGTATCATAGCCGGCATGGATGCATCAATGATCACGTCACTAGGCACATGCAAATTGGTAATTCCTTTATCTGAATTGACCATTGCCAGTGCAGGTCCGTTATCATAGGCAGTCTGAATATCCGCTTCTATTTCAGTTTTTTTATCTTCTGGCAATTCATTCAACTTAGAAAGTAAATCGCCAAATCCATTATTTACATCTACTCCTATCGATTCAAGTGTGCCAGCGTGTTTCGCAAAAAGATCGCTGAAAAAGACACGTACCGCATGCCCAAAAATAATAGGATCCGAAACCTTCATCATGGTAGCCTTCATGTGCAAAGAGAACAATACACCTTTGTCTTTGGCGTCATGAACCTGCGCCTCAAGAAAAGCAATCAAAGCTTTTTTACTCATAAACGAACCATCGATTACTTCACCGGTTTGCAAGGCAAGATTTTCCTTTAATGTAGTTTTGCTGCCGTCTTTAGATTCATGAACAATATTTACTGTGCAAGCCTCCAAGACAGTCACCGACTTCTCATTTGATTTAAAATCACCATGCGACATAGTAGCGACATGAGATTTCGAGTCTGCAGACCATGCGCCCATAGAGTGCGGATTATTTTTGGCATACTGCTTCACCGGTATAGGCGCCCTACGATCCGAATTTCCTTCTCTTAGTACCGGGTTAACAGCACTTCCTTTGACTTTATTGTAACGAGCGGCTATTGTTGCTTCCTCATCATTTGCAGGATCCTCCGGATAATCGGGCAATGCATATCCCTTAGATTGCAATTCCGCGATTGCCGCTTTTAATTGCGGTACAGAAGCACTGATATTTGGCAATTTGATAACATTTGCCTCAGGCTTTTTCACCAACTCCCCTAGATACGCCAGGTCATCATTGATGCGTTGATCTTCATTTAAGTAATCTGGAAAAGCAGAAATAATTCTACCAGCTAAGGAGATATCCCTGGTTTCTAATTCGATCTCTGCTGCATTGGTGAATGCATCCACAATAGGCAACAATGAAAAAGTGGCCAACATTGGTGCTTCATCCGTTTTGGTATAAATAATTTTTGCTTTATTCTGGCTCATATCTGCTTTGAATATTATTTTCTGATTTAGTAAAATTGAACTTTGGATAAGCTCTTTTTTAAAGGATGACAAAAGTACAATATTGACCGTAAATTATACATTAATTTCTTACTAAAATGAGGACAGTTCTGATATATCCCATCGACATATTTTACCCCTTGAGGGTAGTAAATTGATCCTAATCAAACTGACTTTTATGTTTTCACTTGCATCACTCAAAACAATTTTCTGAAATTAATTATATTACAGTCCAAAATACGTCCTAAACGATTTATACATGTCCAATCTGAAATCATATGCACTGATCTCAATTCTTCTCTTGTGTGTGGGCGCATTTTTACATAATTCATTATCACGGACCTACATTCCCGTAACGTACGATCGTATTTTTAAGGTAATGGATACGACTACCACCAATCTGTCGCTGACCATTTGCCAGGGAGATACCGTTAATGATCATACCATGACCGGAATGTACACCGATACCTTTACAGTTAATGAACCCAACGACAGCATTGTCAATCTCAGCCTTTTTGTCATTCCTGTGGATACAGCTTTTTTGACAGACACCATTTGTGGAGGAGATACACTATTTGGTTATTTTGAGACAGGAATGTATGTAGATACGATACTCACGAATCTCGGGTGCGATTCCTTGCGATTTTTAGATCTTACGGTCCAGGATTCTATTGTGACTGATACAACCATTGTAATTTGTAGTGGCACTTCCTATGAAGGATATGATTCAACTGCCGTGTACATTGATACGCTTTCGACCACTGTTGGTTGTGATTCGGTTCGGATATTGGATTTGATCGTTGTTGATAGTTTTATTGTGGATACTACCGTTGCAATCTGTCAAGGCGAAGTGTTTGAAGGCTATTTTTTTACCGGCACTTATATAGATACATTAGTATCCTCCGGCGGATGCGATTCAATTCGGACTCTAGATCTCACGGTACATCCCACCTATTTAATGGACACTGTATTATCCATTTGTCTGGGTGATACATTTTCCGGTTTTTTTGAATCAGGGGCTTGGATCGATAGTCTGGTAACGACTGAAGGTTGTGATTCTGTATTATTTATTGACCTAACCGTTGTTACTGCGGACACAGGCTTCATAGCTGAGACGATTTGTGTAGGAGATACCTTTTTAGGGTACTTTGAAACAGGTATCTATCCTGACACACTAATTACGGATTTGGGCTGTGACTCCATTCGATTTTTGGATTTAACCGTTCTGGGCCCTATGGATACTACCGTAGTAGATACCATTTGTCAGGGGGAAGAACTTTTTGGATACAATGAAGAGGGCATTTATCAAGATACATTTGCCAATCAATTTGGGTGTGATTCTATTCGAATATTAGACTTATCAGTATTTCCCAATATATTTTCCTTCGTCAATGCCACCATTTGTAAAGGAGACACCTTTGCTGGGATTTATCAGTTCGAGGGTACGTATTTAGACACTTTTCCAGCATCCAACAGTTGTGATTCAGTTGTTACTATCAATCTAACCGTAATTGATCCTCTGTTTGTAGTGGTGGATACCACCATCTGTGGCGGCCTCTCTTTTGATGGATACGATAGTACTGGAATCTATTTTGACACCTTGCTTGCTTTTACAACGGGATGTGACTCTATACGACGACTAAATCTGGATGTAATCCCCGTGGATACCTTATTAGTGGTGGATACCATTTGTTTTGGAGATCCGACCTACCCATTTATGAATTCGGGAGTTTATATTGACTTTTTACCTACTCCCGATGCCTGTGATTCATTATACATTTTGGACCTTACAGTCTTGCCGTCATATGAGATCGACATCACTGTAATTATCTGTGAAGGAGATAGCATTAATGGGCATTTTGAATCGGGCAGTTATATTGATTCGTTCCAATCTTCGGATGGCTGTGATTCGCTTGTCAATCTTACGCTTGATGTCAAATCCGATGTTTTTATCATGTTGGACAGCACAGTCTGTTTTGGTGATACGGTAGCTGGTTATTCAGAAACGGGACAATTTGTTGACACACTATTTACCTTCTTCGGTTGTGATTCGATCAGAACGTTGAATTTGTCGGTAATTCCTCCTGTGACGGATACCATTTTCAGGATGATATGTTTGGGCGAGATGTTTGAAACTTATACCGAACAAGGGGAATATATTGATACATTGCTATCTATGGTTACAGGCTGCGATTCGATACGTACCTTAAGATTGACTGTACTGGATCCTGAATTGGAAACGATAGATACAACAATTTGCGAGGGATTATTCTTTGCAGGTTATAGTGAAGCGGGTACCTACATCGATACCTTGTTGGCAAATTCGGGCTGCGATTCTGTTCGTACCATTAATTTAGACCTTATTCCTTATCAAAGAGGTGATATCCGTGTCAACATTTGTAACGAATTGGAGTTTGAAGGATATAATCTTCCAGGAATCTATCAGGACACATTTCCCTCTCTTTTTACGGGTTGCGATTCGATACGAACAATAACCATTGTAAACGAACCTTTGGATACAATAATTCAGTTGACCATTTGCAATGATGAAACGTTTGCGGGATATGATTCTACCGGTGTGTATTTAGACACGCTGACTACATTTTATGGGTGTGATTCGTTCCGAACAATTGACCTTACAGTTAAACCTCCGCTGTTTATTGATCTTGTTGAAGTAATCTGTGAAGGTGATGATTTCGCTGGATATACGGACAATGGAATTTATATCGACACCTTGATTACAGCTTTAGGTTGCGATTCGGTAAGGACCATCGACCTTTCCATAATCCCGTCAGAATACACACGGATAGACACGACTCTATGTATAGGAGATAGTTATGAAGGATACAATCAGCCTGGGAAATTCATCGATACGCTGACCTCAATTGTTACAGGCTGTGATTCGATTCGAGACATTCGTATTGAGTTTCAACAATCCATGCTGAGTATTCAAAACGAAACCATATGTGAAGGTGAAAGTTTTGACGGATATACCGAACCGGGTGCATACCAGGATACACTCTTCAGTGTGCAGGGATGCGACAGTGCGATTCGAGTTCTGGTTTTGCGCGTAGATCCTATTGACACCCTTAATATCGAACGGATCATCTGCGAGGGTGACACCCTTTTTGGTTTTTATGAAAGTGGAGAATATCTCAACATCAATCTTCCTCATCCGGAAGGGTGTGATACTACAGTCAACTTAATTCTCGAAGTACTTCCAGAACCAGATTGTTTATTGAGCATCAATGAGATTGATCAAGATTATGTAAACCTCTACCCCAACCCAGCCTCACAGCATATCACCCTGGAATCTGATTTAAGAATTGAAGAATACCAATTTTATGATCATACCGGAAGAGTTGTTTTGGCAAGCGACAAAAGTTTTACCAATTCTGGCTCCATTAATGTCTCCGACTTACCAGCTGGCATATACATTATCAAGATCAAAACCGAACTAGGTGCCATAGCCAAACGCTTTGTAAAAGTCAACTAGCATCATAGTAAAAACCTTCGTAACCTCAGTACAATTTGTGGTTAATCCATATCACATAAACGCTATCCATCTAGCAATTCCTGGGTTCTGCCATTAAGTCATTTGAATAATAGCACTTCCAACAACTCAAATAATCAACCGCACTCCAAACTGATACCCAATCCAAGTTCTCCAAACATGATTCCTATCCAGCTCATTAGACGTATCCATCAAATAAGAAGATCGCAATTCATTAAAATCTGAATCTTCAAGTAACTCCCGATCGAAGTAATAAGCATTATATACTCCACCACCATAAATCGAAAGATTATCGACCACCTTCAATTCAAGCCCTATCGACCCTTTCAGATTATAGGACAATTGATCGGTAAATGATTTCTTGGAAATGTGTCTGTTGACCACGTTAAGATCCAGATTTAGACCTTTTGTTAGTCTGCGTGAAGTCCCAATCCCCAAACCAAAAGTGTAAAAGGATGACTCATTGTCAAAAACATCGGTCTGCATTCCACCGGTAAGGATGGTATAGAAATGTCGCACACCTGTTTTAATGGACACATTAACGCGAAACAATTCATCGGCACCTACTTCAATTCTATTGTATCCTTTTCGAATAAAATTCAATAACCCAATCGGGATTCCCGAAATTGAATCTGCTACATTGATCAAACCTATCTGATGATGTGCATACTTAGCCACATTCAATACACCGGAGATTTGAGTCCCTTGAATCGTGTCCGCCAAATTTGCAACACCAGCAATTTGTACTCCACTGGCTTTGCCCGATAGATTGGCGACGCCTGACATCTGAATACCCGAACTCTTCCGTGCAAGGTTCAACACACCTGAAAATTGCCCACCTGATATCTTGCTTGCACTATTAAGAATGCCAGCCATCTGAAGGCCTTCTACTTCACTGCCGCCATGATTACTTATTCCAGCAAATTGGGCACCTTCTACAAGTCCCAGATTGATATTGGATATTCCTGCCATCTGTACTCCTTCCAGATTTCCTCTGGCCATATTAAATATACCTGCACCTTGATAACCACTTACTTCACCACCTGTATAATTGCTGAGACCGGCCAATTGAACACCCAAGACGTGCCCTCTATTGATATTGGAAAGAGCTGCCAATTCTACTCCTTCAATTCCTCCATTATACCCTACAAAATTGAGGGCAAAATTAAAGACGATGTTTCCACTCAGGTTACCATAGGTTGACAATCCAGGATAGAAGGATAAAGAAACCGGTTTGTACAAGGTATCCTGAATATTTTCCAAATTCAATTTCAACGATTCATTGACCTTATACATTGTTTTCAACTCTTGGTTGCGTTGTGGCAAATTGACTTTGATCAGTGAATCTCGTTCTAAGGTGACCTTTAGACTTTTGATCGGTTTGAGCTTGATTTGTATGTATTCATTACCTGCTTTATGGGTAGAATAGCTTAGTGGTTGATACGCTTTCTTTCTTAGCTCGATGGTCGAATTATCTTCTTTTTTCAGCTTTATTTTGAAAGCGCCAATTTCATCTGTAATGCTATTCTCACCGGCGGAAGTGTAAATACTTACATTGGGTAATCCATCCAATGTTTCCTCATCCACAACATATCCGGTAATTAGCGACGACTTCACTTTCGTATTGACTTCAACAACTTTTTCATCCGTAATGATGACATAGTTGCCACGCAACTTGAAGGTAAACTCATCCTTAAAAAGCTGGTCCAGGATTTCTCTTACCGTATGATCTTCTCCGGAGATACTTACCCGTTCCGTTGCTCGGATAACTTTCGGATTGTATGAAAATTTAATCTCTGCTTTCTCTCCAATTTCTTTTAGAAGTTCCGATTTCGTGACATTCCGAGCTTCGATAGAGATTCGTTGATTTAGATCATTAATGGTAGGATTTTGGCCGTGGGCCTTGTTAATACTTAATAGGATAAAAAGAATATATATAATGTATGTTTTCATTTTTCTAATGGTTTAATAGTCGATACTGAAAAAACATATCGATCAAATGGATGTAAGGGAAATAAGGTGGTTTTGAAATCAATCGTCACACGGCTCTCCCTCAATGGTAATGGAATCCTGATTTTCAATGATAGCGATGTTCAACGTCTCTTCAATGACTTCTTTTACCATAGGCAGCGTAGTCTTCTCAAAACCTACCGTCAAATTGCAATTTTTCAATCCTTGATTTTGGACGGACACTGGTTTTCGAAACGAATACGAAAGATGTTCAATAATCTCTCCCAACGTTGCATCCTCAAATGTTTGACTCAAGTATGGATTCTGTGCGTCAATGGTTCGCTTGTAAAATCTATTTTTCGATTTGATGTACATGCCTTCTTCACCGCTTTCCAGGATGATTCCATTCGTCGTCAATGTATAGAATTGAGCGATACCTTCCGTTACACTTACAAATACCGTATCGCTGGTGGGGCGTGATTCGATTCGAAACACCGTACCCAAATCCTTGACCAGAATATTATTGTTCATATGAACTAAAAAAGGCCGTTCATCGTCGTGTACAATTTGAAATTCTGCTTCACCCGTAAAGCTATACTCTCGCGCTCCTTTATCCAATTTGCTAAGCGCACTGTTTTTTTCTAATCGAATAACGGAACCATCTTGCAAATCATAAGACATGCCTACATCAGCGGTGAAATATTGGCTTTCTGTAGATGCTCGATTCATCCAAATTCCAATAGCTGCAACAAAGAGAATCGATGCCGCATACCCCAGTATCTTGAACCAATGCAAATTCGAATTTCCTCGGCTCGTTTTCCCAAATTCTTGTTCTGACGTTTGTTTCATTTTTGAACTGACCTTTCTCCAGGCAGTATCTACATCTACCGGATTGGTTTGCATTTGAGCATAGAGCCGATTCGTTTGTACTACTTTTTGATAGGTTGTGGAGTTCTCCTCAGATTGTGCCTTCCATTCCTTTAAGGCTTGAATTTCATTTGCATCAGCGATCCCATCACATTGCTTTGCGATAAGCGCTTCTAAATTATCTTTGGTGATTTGTATCTTTTTCATCTTAGTTGATATTTATAGTTGAAGCTACTACCGCTATAATTTTTAAAAATTCGGATAAGTGTGTTCTCAAGAACTTTAGCGCTATCCCTATTTGATTTTCTACCGTCTTGACTTTTAATTCCATTTGAGCAGCAATTTCCTTATGCTTTAATCCTTCTATTCTACTCATTTGGAAAATTTGCCTACACTTTGGGGGCAATTGTTCTACAGCCAAAAAAAGCTGATCATTGATCTCGTTCGCGGACAATTCACTCAACACATCCTCTTCGTTGGTCCTAAAACTGCTGATTACGGAAAGATGTCCCTTTCTTCGGTTTGTATTTCGAATAAAGTTCAGAGCTTTATTTTTGGCTGCCGCATACAAATAGGATCGGAACGAAGTACTTATCTCCAAAATCTGCCGTTTTTCCCAAATATTGAGAAAGCTTTCCTGTGCTATTTCTTCTGCATCGGGCATATTCTCAACGTACTGAAAGACAAAGTGACTTAGACGGACATAATACTTTTTAAATAGGGTCTCAAAGGCACGTTCGTCACCCGATTTTATTTGATCAAAAAGCAAAGCATCGTCGTCCATGGTATAATTCATACTGACTGGAGATGCAATTTTACTTATTTTTTTAGTCTTAAAGGCGGTATTATTCATCTTCTAGAATTCAATTTTGTAACTAATAATGGGTAAAAGTCCTACTTGAGTAAATCGCTCTACACGATTTTTCGAAGGATTGTACTCATCGAACGCGGCATTCTCCCGATTACTAACATTCTGTATATCAAAGACCAGACTGGTCGTTATATTCTTGTAATTTCTCTTAAAAGAGATTTTTAAATCAAATCTGAAAAAATTGGGCAGTTGCTCGCTGAATGGGTTACCCAATTCATAAACTGTTTCTCCTCTCAACAATGATTCTTCAACATCAATAGGCGTTTGTCGCAAGCCTCCGGTATAAATGGTTTTGATGTGTATGCCCATGGATCGATTCTTCCTTTTGGAAATCGTAAATTCCTTTCCACTGGTAAGGCTGGTCGCAAATCCTCCATTAAATCGGGTATTGTACCATTGACCATCGGTACCCCTAAATTTGGAGTCATAGATTGAGCCCGCAAATGTCAAATAAAATCCTTTGTTCAAAAATCGTTCAATGGTAAGTTCCGCACCATAATTTCTGCCAATCCCATCTGGAGTCAATTCCTCATCCAAGGTTCCTTGGTCCACATTCAATAGCGACTCATTTTCTTCCGCCACTACACCTTGGGGAATATCAAATAGCGCCTGATAGTAGCCTTCTATTTTAAAATTCAAAAATTGAGAGGCTTTATAACTGTATCCAATCACACCGTGATGTGCCTTGCTCATCGGTAGGTTTATGTTGGGTAGATTCGGGCCACTTTCTCCTTCTGCTTCCACAAAATAAGTCCCTAAAGGCACTACCTGACTGTGCAAACCGTATCCCAGGCTTAGCGATTGGTTGGGGCGAAGTGCGTATTGCAACCCCAATCTAGGTTCCAGACTACTTTGCTCATTCAGCCAATTGTGAATAAAATGAACTCCAATCGTCGTCACAAATCGTTTGGAGGACTTATTGAGCAGTTGAGCATAGAATTGAGACACCGAAGTAGATCCGTCCTGTTGATAAAATAGTTCGTCGGGCAAATGAATGCTGTCACGGCTCGATTTAAATGTATCATACCATAATAAGCTGTGGATCGCACCAATTTTCAACGAAGACCTCGGATTGAGTTTGTGCTGAAGTTTCGAAGACAATATCAACCGGGAGTTTTCATGAGATTCATCATAGCTCACGTATTTATCCTCACTCAATTCATCCAATTCGGAAGCTTTGATTTTATTTTCGGTTTTTGACAAAACAACCGCGGATTTCAAAAAAGAATTTTTGCCAATTGTTTTACTGTGTGTCATTCCATTAACCAGCGTATTGGCCTCAAAATCCAAATCATATTGGAAGATCGAATCATGTCCTGTCTGGCTGCTCAATCCATTCAATCCAAAAAAGGTAAAATCTCCCAGTTTTTTATTTTTAAACGATAGATTGTAAGACAGGTCCTGAAAAGTCGTTATAAAACCTCCCAAGTCAATTGATTTGCTCAGAATTCCAAGAGTGGAATAGCGATAATTCACCAAGTATGAATTATTCCCATTTTTCGAAAAAGGTCCCTCCGCAGCCAAGTCAATACCAAGTATTCCCGCTTGAAAAGTATATTCTCTTTTTTCATCATTCCCTTTTCTCAACTTGATATCAAACACACCGGAAAGCGCATTTCCATATTCCGCCGCGAATGCTCCGGTAGAGAAATCGGAATTGGCCAACAACTGACTACTTAAGATCGATACTCCACCGCCTGCAGTCCCCACCGAAGAAAAGTGATTTGGGTTTGGAATTTCCACTCCTTCCAATCGCCAGAGCAACCCATTGGGTGCATTCCCTCGAATGGCTATATTGTTGCTTCCTGCGTCGGTCTGCACCACTCCGGCAAATGAATTGGCCATTCGAGCAGGGTCATTAAATGCAGAAGCATACTTCTTAGTCTCTTCTACTCCAACCATCCGCGTGCTGAGAAGTGACATTTCATTCAGAGGTTTGATGCGATCTTTCGATGCAGTAATTACTACGTCTTCCAGTTGCTCGGCAGATTCCTCCATGAATAAGTTATAGACCGATTCTTTACCTGAATCTACTATGAGATTTCTTAGATAAATGTCCTCATACCCTATATAACTAACCGCCAGATTATAAGCCCCGAAAGCGAGCCCTTCGAATCTAAAATCACCATTTTCATCCGTACTTGATATGAGGCTATCGGATAGAATGACGTTGGCAAACGGTATTGGCTGATGTGATATTTGATCCTTTATACTTCCGCGTAAAATCTGACCATCGCCTTGAGCAAAAAGAGCCTGATTCGCTGTGATTAGAAATATAAAAGCTATAAGAAATCGAGTTGTCATTTTTATGGTTTTGAGGCTATGACACCCCAAACCGAATTACCCCCCAAAAAGAAATCACATTTTTTTTGAAAAAATATTTGAGACAACGGAGTATGGTTATTTCATCGAGTTAAGCTGAAAAGACGCGCAATAGCACCGATATTTTCATGCATATTTTATTATGTAACTACACAGCCAAAATAATATTTCGAATAAAAAGCCTATCGGGCTTTAATATTTCTAGCTTAGGATTGCAATCCTGGGCTAGAAGTTACATGGAAATTCATTTTGGCGGCATTTTATACTTCCGCTAAAGCTTCAGCGATACGCAGATGGTCAAAAATGATGACAAAATACATCACGACGATAGGATTAAACTTATGGCTGTGTAATTACTTTAATTATTAGCTTCCTTCATAAGTACACTCTCCCCAATCTCTTCAATCTTCTAAAAACAAAAAAATCACCTCAATCGAAACCAAGGTGACTCATTTATATTCTTAAGCTTTTTTACCCTACTTCTCGACTATCCCCCCACTTACTTTTTCTCCGTTCTTATATTCATACTCCAACGTCACATTTCCTTCTTCATCGAAGTATTTGAATGAACCATGCTGCTTTCCATTCTTGAAATAGATCTCTTGTTGCAGTTTACCGTCTCGGAAGTATTTACGGGTTGGGCCATCAAATTGACCGTCTTTATAGGAAACTTCTTGAGTAGGACGACCACTTTTATACGTTCCGGAAATACCATGCAGTTGATCATTTTTATAGGATGTCCTAGCTTCAATTTGCCCTCGGGTATTGAATGAAAGCTCATCACCATTTTTTAATCCATCAATATAATTTACCACAAATCGAATTTTACCATCGGCGTCGTATTGAGTCCATTGCCCATTTTTCATTCCATTGACAACAAAGCCACTTTCTACTTTATTACCATCGGCATCATATTTTTCAGCGATCGAAGCACTTGTTCCAGCCAACGGAATTACTGCGTATCCTACAAGGTTTGCTGCGACAGGTGTAGCACTACTGCCTCCACCACCACATGCAGATAAAATAAGCGCAGCCACAGTGGCTATTAGGAAACTCTTTCCAAAATTCATAATTCTTAGTATTAATATTCTTAAAATTTGAAATTGCTCGATAATATATTCCCAAGCAACTTCCGAATTAACTCGCCAGCAAATTTACTATTGCAAATAAAATTACCAAAGATTATATGGCAAAAAATCAAATGTGTAATATTGCACATCACTAGCAGAATGCGTATAAAATCGCTTCTTCAAATCGGACAACTATGACGAATAAGGAAATCGCAAGATATTTTAACAAATTGGCCAAAATAATGGAGCTTCACAAGGAGAATCCATTTAAAATCAGATCTTACTCCAACGCGTATCTGTCGTTGCGAAAGGTTGAAAAGCCATTCACGGAAACTCCCGAAGCTGAAATAGCTGCTATCAAAGGGGTTGGTAAAGCGATTGCCGATAAGATTCAGGAACTCATTCAAACTGGTGAACTTAAAACCTACAAAAGGTACGAGGAGATTACACCCCCGGGTATCATCGAAATGCTAACCATCAAAGGTTTTGGCCCAAAAAAAATATATGTTATTTGGAAAGATCTGGAAATCGAAACCATAGGTGCTTTGCTCTATGCCTGCAATGAAAACCGACTTATTGATCTGAAAGGATTTGGCCAAAAAACACAAGCTACACTGAAAAAACAGTTGGAATATTATCTGGACAGCCAGGGAAAATATCTTTATGATCATGTTGCCGGACATGCAGATGCATTGGAAAATAAGATCAAAGAAGCTTTTCCTGATGAAAAAATAGCCCTGGTGGGATTGGTAAAAAGGATGATGCCGGAAGTAAAAGGAATCGATATTCTTTCCACAGTTGAGGATCAAAAAATAATAAATGTAGTGGATGGATTGCAATTGGATGAAGATGGTTCGATTTTGCAATATGAATCCTACCCCGTTTTCATTCATCAAACTTCTGAGGGTTCATTTGGAACAGAAGCTTTTAAGATGAACTCAGGACAAGATTTTCTGGATCAATTTTCATCTATTCCTGATGTACAGGAAGAGGAAGAAGTCTTCTCAGCGTTGGATCTTGCCTATGTCCATCCCGAATACCGCGAATCTGAAACCGCCTACGAACAAGCTAAAAGCAACAGTCTACCTCAATTAATTGAAACATCTGATATTAAAGGAGTGGTGCACAATCACAGCACCTTTAGCGATGGTCTTCACACCGTAGCAGAGATGGCCAGCGAATGCATGCGTTTGGGTTATGAATATTTTGTTATCTCGGACCACAGCAAGGCCGCATTTTATGCCAATGGCCTTTCCGAAGATCGCGTATTTCAACAAATGGAAGAGATCGATGCATTGAACAAGACCTACAACAATTTCCGAATATTTAAAAGCATAGAATGTGACATTTTGAATGATGGATCCATGGATTATGGCAATGATTTTTTGAAAGAATTTGAAGTTGTCATTGCATCCATTCACACCAATCTCAAAATGGATGAGGCAAAGGCAAATACCCGATTACTAAAAGCCATAGAAAACCCGCACACCCACATATTGGGCCACCCCACCTCGAGGTTGCTACTCGCCCGAGAAGGTTACCCCATCGATCACGCCTTGATCATCGATGCATGCGCTGCTAATAACATGGTTATCGAATTGAATGCGAATCCGGCCCGACTGGATGTAGATTGGTCGTGGATTCCTTATGCATTGGAAAAGGGAGTCAAAATTTCCATCAATCCGGATGCACACAGCAAAGATCAAATCCGATACATCGAAGCAGGAGTTTGTGCAGCCCGAAAAGGAGGACTGACTAAGGAGATGTGCCTAAATGCATTGGGACTTGAGGAATTTGGGAAATGGGTAGGTTCTTTAGCTTAAGATGGCGTAAGATCTAATGTATCCTTAATGATTTTCTTTATTCATTTTAATCCACTTCGTGGTTTAAAAATAATTACCCACTCTTTTTAGAAGTATAAACCACTTTTTCCAAAGGATATAATTTAAAAAACTACCTTTGCGGCCTCAAAAATTTCAAGCTATGCTTTCGGCGAATAATCTTACGTTGCAATTTGGCAAAAGAGTGCTCTTTGAAGATGTGAACATTACATTTTCAGGAGATAATTGTTATGGGGTAATTGGTGCAAATGGTGCGGGCAAATCAACCTTTCTAAAGATCCTCTCCGGCGATATTGATCCCAATTTGGGTTCTGTCACCTTGGAATCAGGCAAAAGGATGGCCGTACTGAAACAGAATCATCATGAATACGATGAAGTTACCGTCATGAATACCGTTCTGATGGGGCACAAAAAGCTATGGGACATTATGTCTGAGAAAGATGCCATTTATGCCAAGCCAGATTTCTCAGATGAAGACGGAATACGAGCCAGTGAACTGGAAGCAGAATTCGCAGAAATGGACGGATGGAATGCAGAACCAGATGCTGCCGCACTCTTAAGCGGGATGCGTATCCATGAAGATGATCATTATAAATTACTAAAGGAACTGGACGGAAATCAAAAAGTGAGAATCCTTTTGGCCCAGGCCTTATTTGGATCTCCGGACATCTTGATTCTGGATGAGCCTACCAACGATTTGGATATTCACACCATTTCCTGGTTAGAGGATTTTTTATTGGATTTTAAGAATACCGTGATCGTCGTTTCACACGATAGACACTTCTTAGATACGGTATGCACCCATATTGTAGATATCGATTTTAGCAAGATTAATTTGTATTCGGGCAATTATTCGTTTTGGTATCAGAGTTCTCAATTGGCTCTTAAACAAAAGCAAGCCGCCAATAAGAAAGCAGAAGAAAAGCGTAAGGAGTTGCAAGCATTTATTGATCGATTTAGTGCCAATGCTTCGAAATCCAAACAGGCAACGGCTCGAAAAAAGATGCTCGAAAAGATCAATGTAGAAGACATTCAACCTTCAAGTAGAAAATACCCCGGCATTATCTTCAATCAAAGCAGAGAAGTGGGAGATCAAATTCTTTCTGTTCGTAATCTAAGTAAGTCGGTAGATGGTGAAGTCTATTTTAAAGATCTGACGTTTGATGTTAATCGTGGCGAAAAAGTGACTTTTCTAAGTGATAATAGCCTGGCTCTTACGGCTCTATTTGAAATTCTTGCTGGAAATGATCAGCCGGATACAGGGGAGTTTTCTTTTGGGCAAACTGTGACTACCTCTTATCTACCGTCAGAGAATTCTGAATTCTTTAGTGCGGATCTTGACTTGATGGACTGGCTGAGACAATTTTCAGAAGAAAAAGACGAGATGTACATCCGTGGCTTCTTGGGTAAAATGCTTTTTTCCGGAGAAGAGGTGTTCAAAAAATCCAATGTGCTTTCGGGTGGAGAAAAAGTGAGATGTATGTTGAGCAGAATGATGTTGGCTGAGGGCAACGTACTTATGCTTAATGAACCGACCAATCATCTTGACCTCGAAACCATCACTGCATTGAATAATTCTCTGATTAATTTTAAAGGCAACATCCTTTTTACTTCCCATGATCACACCTTTACACAATCCGTGGCGAATCGAATCATTGAAATCGGTCCCAACGGTTTTGTAGATAGCCTGAAAGAGTTTGATGAATATATTGCGGATGCGGGGATTCAGGCGCAACGGGTGGCTATTGTTTAATTTTGCAATTGTTGAGTTGAATAGTGGCAAAGTTATTTAGTGGCTCAGTGGCACATTATCCATTGTCAATTATTCAACTTTTAATTTTTAATTATCCATTGTCACAATGGTTCGGCAATAAAAATAGGCATAAAAGAAAAAAAGTAAATACGTAAATTGGTGAGACCAACCTGTAATCAAGCTGACACCATGATTACACAAGACGTATTTACTCGAGGACAAAT
>JBCCVV010000109.1:0-20543 GCA_039194925.1 Bacteroidota bacterium | reverse complement strand
GTTGGAGATCAATGACTTGCAAAGGAGTTAACAATATGTTTTTAATCGGCTTCTATACGTAATAGATCTCTTAATTAATTCAGAGCCATGAAGTATCCTTTTCTACTCATGTTGAGGACTAGAGATTTGTTAGATTAAAATGCGTCATTGTAGATTAATAACGGTTATCTAAAAATTAGATTAGAAAGAATCTATGGATTCAGAAGCGATTCTCCAGAGGGTGTCAGGATGGTTTGGTGAGGAATAATAGGTTTTCCTTTCTCTTGTCACGGGATGGTTAAAAGTTAACTTAAACGCGTGCAGATGGATGCTGCGATCTTTGTTTTTTCTTCTGGCACCATATTTTACATCTCCCTTGATGGGGCAACCGATATGTGCTAATTGACTGCGTATCTGATGAAACCGACCAGTGTGTAGTTTGATTTTCAAAATCGTGTAATTGTCTAATTGTGCGACGGTAGAATAGGTGAGGGTTGATTTTTTAGCGTCCTTTCGTTTTTCTGTTGCGATTATTGACTTTTTATTCCTTCCTTTCAGCAGGTAATGTGTCAATTCTTCCGACTCTTTTGGTGGGGCATTTTCAACAATAGCCAAGTAAGATTTTTCTATTGTGCCATCCTTAATTTGATTGCTGAGATCTTTAGCGGCATTCTGGCTTTTGGCAAAAAGAGCCAAACCACTTACAGGTCTGTCAATCCTGGTGATGACATTTAAATCATGTTTGCTGTAAGCCTCAAGTATGTTTTTTAGGTTTTTATCTCCCGATTGATCGGGAACGATAGGCATCCCGCAAGGTTTATCAGCAATAATATATTGATTGTTATGATCCAGAATAAAATCCGAAATTTGAAGTTTATTCTCCATGTTCAATCTACTTCTTCATAATCTGTAAAACCCTCATCGCCCTCTTCCTGGTCCAATTGTTGTCTTCTACGGGCATCCAAGGCCTTTTGCATTTGTGCAAATTTGTAAATCCCGTAAAAAAGTCCAATCAGAATTAAGTACTTCATTAGTATACTATTGGCTCTGATGCTAATGAAATTAGCCATCAGAGCTTGGTAAGTTAAATCAAACGATCATACGGATCGGATTTTCGAGCATTCCTTTTAGGGTTTGCAAAAACTGCGCACCTGTCGCACCGTCTACTACTCTATGGTCACAACTTAATGTAACTTTCATCATGTTGCCGACTACAATTTGTCCATTTTTGACCACAGGTTTTTGTATGATCGACCCTACTGCCAAAATACATGAATCTGGTGAGTTGATGATCGCCGTAAATTCTTCTATTCCAAACATGCCAAGATTAGAAATGGTGAAGGTGTTTCCACTCATTTCTTGCGGTTGTAATTTCTTTTCTTTTGCCTTTCCTGCCAATGTGCGCACTTCCTGATTGATGTACGTCATGGATTTTTGATCTGCATTATTGATTACCGGAACCAATAATCCATCGGGAACTGCAACTGCTACCCCAATGTTGATATCGCTGTGCACGCGTATGGTGTCTCCCATCCAGCTGCTATTGATGGCCGGGTGTTTTCTTAAGGCCATTGCACATGCTTTGACTACAAAATCATTGAATGAAACCCTGATGTCATTTGCTTTAAGATCTTTTCTTGCGTCAATGGCTCTGTCCATATCAATCTCAACGGTAAGATAGAAATGAGGAGCAGTAAATTTACTTTCTCCCAACCGTCGAGCAATCACTTTCCGCATTTGAGTTACCGGAGTATCGCCGTATTGCACTTCAGGATCGAGTGAAATTACAGGTGCACCACTGGCTTGTTGTGCCTGAGCACCTCCATTGGCTATGAATTGTTCGACATCTCTTTTCACGATTCTTCCACCATCTCCACTTCCTTGAATGGATCCAATATTTATACCTGCCTCTGCCGCCAAAGATTTAGCAAGGGGAGAAGCTTTGACGCGGCTTCCATTGTCAGACGGAGTACTGGAAGGAGGCGCGCTTACCGGAGCGGCTACACTTACTGAAGCTGGTGCAGGGGCTGCTTCTGTTTTAGAAGCTGCTTGAGGAGCATCCTTGAGCTCTTCTGCAGGCGCTACAGCTGAGGCGGCTTCTGCTTCTTTTAATTGAGATTCATAATCTTCCCCTTTTTCTCCAATAATGGCAATAATTCCATCAACGGGCACAGGGCCCGATTCTTTCCCAATATAAAGAAGAGTTCCGCTTTGAAAGCTCTCCAATTCCATGGTTGCCTTGTCTGTTTCTACTTCAGCCAGAACGTCGCCCGGTTCAACTTGGTCACCTACGGCTTTGAGCCAACCTACGATATTACCTTCTTCCATCGTGTCACTAAGACGAGGCATTCTTATAATTTCAGCCATAATATTATCTTTCAGATTTCTTTTGTAAACAGCGATCCTTTTAGATCGTTTTGGACGCCAAATTTAAGATTTACATGTTAAACGTCTAATTCAAAAGGTTAGATTTCGAAAATTGTTTTGTTTTTGCACGTATTCACGCACTTTTGACTGAGAATATGAGATGAAATAGGCAGATATTGCACTGTTGATTAAGGTATTCGTATTTTTACAAATTGTTATAAATTGATGATTGGATGAAGTTTTCTTCGAAGACATTGGAAAATGTAGTAGAGGCCTTGGCTACTTTGCCCAGCGTAGGGCGAAAATCTGCGTTGCGATTGGCACTGCATTTAATAAAAGATACTACTTCAAAGTCTACCAAACTGGCAACCGCCCTGGTAGAATTGGAAAATAATATCAATTATTGTCAAACTTGTTTTAATATTTCAGATGAAGACACATGTGAAATTTGTAAAGATAGTCATCGTGATAAATCACTGGTCTGCGTGGTAGAGTCTGTCAGAGACGTAATGGCCATAGAAGAGACTACTCAATTTCATGGATTATATCATGTCCTTGGTGGTGTGATTTCTCCTATGGATGGTGTGGGACCGGGTGATCTTACTATTTCCAACTTGGAGGAACGCGTGAAACAAGGTGAAATCAAAGAACTGATTATGGCCATAAGCCCTACTATTGAAGGCGATACAACCATTTATTATCTTTCTAAACAACTGGAAAAGTACGAGGTTGAGATAAGTACAATAGCACGAGGAGTCTCTTTTGGTGGTGAATTGGAATATGCAGACGAACTCACCCTTGGTCGGTCGATTTTATCAAGAGTACCTTATTCATCTCAGCATTAGTAGTATCTTCTAGTGATCGATATCAGCATCATAATCGTTAATTACAATGTTCGCCATTTTTTGAAAAGGTGTATCGAATCGATATACCATTCCAAAATTGATGACTTGAATGTAGAAGTATTTGTAGTAGATAATGCTTCCATTGACGGATCGAATGAAATGATTCGAACCCATTTTGAAAACGTCCATCTCATTGCAAATGAAAAAAATGTAGGCTTTGCTGTAGCCAATAATCAGGCAATTCGTAAGGCTGGAGGGAAACATATCCTAATTTTAAATCCGGATACTGTTTTACAAGAAGATACTCTCGAGGTTTGTTATTCACATATGGAAGAAAATCCAAAAGTGGGAGCTTTGGGCGTGAAAATGATTGATGGGGCAGGTGCTTTTTTACCTGAATCAAAAAGAGATTTGCCCACGGTTTGGAATTCTATTGCAAAATTATCGGGTTTGGCGGCATTATTTCCCACTACTAAATTATTCAATGGATATGCGCTTGGGCATTTGGATGAGAATAAAAACCATTCGATCCAGGTACTTTGCGGAGCATTTATGTATGTACGTAAATCGGTTATAGATGAAGTGGGCATGTTCGATGAGCGATTTTTTATGTATGGAGAAGATATTGATTGGAGTAGACGAATTATTGAAGGTGGAAATGAAATTCATTATTTAGCGGAAACAACGATCATCCATTACAAGGGAGAATCAACGAAAAAAGCCAGTCTAAGCTATGTCAAGACATTTTACAATGCGATGGGATTGTATGTAGAAAAGCATTATGCTGGAAGTCGCGGAAAGTGGTTTGCTCGATTTTTAAAACTAGGGATATCCTTAAGAGCTGGAATAAGTGGATTAAAACGTTTATTAACGCAAGCAATCAGACCACTCATTGATGCCCTACTTATTGGAGGCGGATTGAAAGGATTTTCAATTTTATGGGCCAGCTATTATTTTAAAAATCCAGCATATTATGAATCCAGTAGTTTGAATTGGAATATAATTTTGTATTCCCTTGTATGGGCATTTGTGCTTTGGTTTATGGGTTATTATCAAAAATCTTCCTTAAGAAAACGAGTCGTAGGTATTGTCTCGGGATTAATTTGTCTTTTAATCTTTTATGCTTTATTGCCTGATACCTATCGTTCGAGCCGGGTGATTCTTCTGGCAGGTGCGGTCATTAGTGTTTTAATAACGAGTATTACAGCATTTGTTTTCAGACAAAACAAAACGTCCGAAAAGACCAAAAATATGCTGATTGTTGCGACCAAGGAAGTGGCCGAAGAGATAAAGGAATCTCTGGTAAAAGCAGAAGTCAAATCGAACGTATTGGGAATTGTCAATCCTGAAGAAAACGCGAATAAAGACTTAGACTATTTGAATGATATTTCACAATTGGCACCCTTGTCGAAGGTCTTAAAGGCGGATGAAATTATTTTTAGTTCGGAGAATATGAAGATGAAAGACATCATGAAACAAATGATGGTTTTGGATACAAAACTGTCGTTTAAAATAGCCGGGGATGACAGTCTAAGTATTATTGGAAGCAGTTCGAAAAATACAGCTGGTGAATTATATAATGTAAATATCAAATACAATTTGGACGATGGATATTACAAGCATGTAAAGCGGATTTTTGATTTTTCTATGAGTATGTTGATTTTGATTTTTTCGCCTGTACTCCTGGTAATTAATGGTTTTGATATCGCTGGTTTATTCAGGAACATATTACAAACCCTGGTGGGTGTGAAAACTTGGATTGGCTATGCAGGAGGTATTGAAGATTTTCAAAATTTACCAGAATTGAAGGACTCGGTTATTCAATTGCCATCACACGAAGAAACGCATTTGGAGAATTTATACTATGCTAGAGATTATACGCTATGGACGGATTTAGATCTTTTGGCCAAAAATTTAAATAAGTTGACGTAATGAATGATATTTCATCACTAATCAAAGAAAAAGCAAATCATTATTTTGATAGGATTCAATCGATCAGGCATCATTTGCATATGCATCCTGAGTTGTCGTTTGAGGAGGTAGAAACGGGCAGGTATATAGCTTCGGTGCTTAAGCAGTTAGGGGTTGACTACACGGATGGTTGGTGCGAACACGGAATTGTTGCAACGATCATAGGTGAAAAAGAATCATCAAAAACGATTATGTTGCGCGCAGACATCGATGCATTGCCAATTACTGAACAAAATAAGAAAACGTATGCATCTCTAAACGAAGGTGTGATGCATGCTTGCGGGCACGATGTGCATACGTCATGCTTGTTAGGAGCGATACATATATTGAACGATCTGAAAAGCGAATTCGGAGGAACAATACGATGCATTTTTCAACCCGGAGAAGAAAAATTGCCCGGTGGAGCAAGCATTATGATCAAAGAAGGAGTATTGGAAAATCCAAAGCCGACATCTGTTATCGGACAGCATGTTCATCCTCCGTTAGAAGTTGGGAAGATCGGCATCAAATCTGGTATGTATATGGCCTCTGCTGATGAAATTCGGATGACGGTTCGAGGTAAAGGTGGACATGCTGCACTGCCTCATGATTGCATTGATACTGTGCTGATGAGTAGCAAAATTCTACTGGCTCTTCAAGATGTGGTTGCCCGAAATACAAACCCTAATATTCCAGCAGTACTTAGTTTTGGAAAGATCAATAGCGTAGGAGGGGCAACGAACATCATACCGGATGAAGTAAAGATCGAAGGTACATTCCGAACGATGAATGAGAAGTGGAGAAAAGAGGCACATCAATTGATCAAAAGAATAGCCGGAAAAACAGCGGAAAGTATGGGAGGCAGTTGCGAAGTGGATATTATGGTGGGTTATCCTTGCCTGATCAATGAACCCTTACTTACGGAACGAACTAAATCATCAATGATTGATTATATGGGTGAGGGAAATGTGATTGAATTGCCGATTCGAATGACGGCTGAAGATTTTTCGTATTATTCTCAAGAAGCGGATGCGTGTTTTTACCGCCTGGGTACGGGAAACGCTGAGAAAGGCATTACCTCTCCCGTCCATACACCTACTTTTGATATTGATGAAAAGGCGTTGGAAATTGGGATGGGATTGATGGCGTATTTGGCAATACGAGAATTGGACTTGGTATAGTTTATTGTAGTTTAAGAACCTATGGAGAATACTCGAAAGTTTTTGCTTAAAACGGTTAATCCAATTTTTTCATAATTTTTACGGCATCTTCATACTTATAATTTGAAGGATCTTTTGATATCAACTCCAGTGCTTCCCTGGCATTAGCGCTATCTTTTACTTTTAAATAAATAAGTGCAGTATACCATAATCCTTTTGAGCTCTCTCCAAATTCATTTTGTTGTGATAACAGCTCAAAGGTCTCTATAGCGAGATGATCTTGATTGACATTGGCATGAGCAGCTCCCAGATACATGAGGCTGTATGGATAAAGGCGATTGTTGGGATTGATAGACCGAAAAATGCGAATTGCCTTGTAGTAATCTTTTGACCTGAAGTAGCTTTCTCCTAAAGCAAAGTCATTTTTGGTGTCACTTTTTTCAGTAAAGGAGACCAACTCAGCGTTCCAGTCGACATAGTCATAATAATATTGATCGATGGATTGGTGGTTATTATTCAAGTAGATTGTACTGATAATTACAGTGACAAGAATGGCAGCAGCATATGGAATGAATCGTCTAAAACGAATCCAAGGTATTCTGTTTTTAACGCTAGGATTCTCAATAAATTCTGTACCTACTTTTCGTATTGTATTGGAAAGCTTTTGATATTCTGGATTTTTAAGTTTTTCCTGTAATTCGATATCTTCATCTACTGGTTTTTTTTGATTTTCTATAGCTTGAAATAATTGTTGTTGAATGAGCACTTCTTCTTTTAAAGCAGGATTAACCTCCAAATCTCTTTTAAAAGAGTTGAGCTTTTCACCATCAAGATTTCCCTTGATATATTGATCAATCAGATCCAACATTTCTGGTGTTAACTGAAATTCCATTCCTTCAATTTTTGATATCTCTTATCACTTTTTATGAGTGACACTAATTTGGTCCTGCACTTGAATACGCGTTGTCTTATGGTATTGATACTCGAATAATTGAATTCATCCATAAGTTCTTCATATGTCCATCCGTTGAAATAATTACTAAGAATTTCCTTGCAATTTGGAGAGAGAAGTTGAAATTTTTCTATATAAAAGTCCATTTTTTCTTGCTCGATCTTTTGGTTGTTATTTTTAAGGGGTTCTTCTTTAAGTGTATCCGCCTCTACTTTTATTACCTTATTTTTTAGTCTTTTTTTCCAAAGATTTTTACACACTACCAAAAGGTATGAGTCAAAGGAACGAATGTTGAGCTTATTTTCCTTATGCCCAATAATAATAGACATCAACGCATCATGAAAAACATCCAACGCATCGCTAGTGTGACCTCTGTTCATCAAAATATATGCCTTCACCCTTGGAAAAATGTTAGCATAGATTTCCTTGATGCCTTGATCATTTCCTTCCAGAAGTGCATTCAAATATTTTTCGTTCTGGTTCATGAAATTAAATTCTCTAAAATAATTGGGTAATGAATCCATTTCACCGACTCATTACTAATAAAGCTCATCATTTTTAGCATATAAAACGTATGTAGGATTGGCTTAACCAAAAAAATTAATTAAAAGTTTGAGCATTGCGATTAATAGGCAGGGGCCCCAAAGTTTGACAGAAGCATTGCTCTACTTGTTATCAACTCTTTAAAAAAAATAAATATATGAAAAGTATTCAAAACTTATTTTGCCTTGTGCTAATTGTCCTTTTAACTTCTTGTAGTAAAGATCAGTATATGAACCAAAACGAAGAAGTAAGCGATATCGATATCAACACCGAAATCACTATCCGGTCAAATCAAAACAACCCTCCCTTTAATATCCCGATCTATTCGAATACAGACCTTATTGTACAATTTTTTCCAGGAACTCCTGCAGCTACCAAAGCGATGTTGAGAGCACACCATGGAGTGATAAATTTTGAAATTTGTCAATTATGTTTTGATGGTGAGATCGAACTGTGGACGTTCGGCGGGTTAATCTCCATCGAACCCAAAAAGCACGCAATAGAAGCATTTGGTGGTCTTATGGATGTCGACTACGAATTTGATTTTGCTTCGGAATTAGGTGATGTTGTGGAAGGGACGGAGGAAGATTTGTCGTATTTGCCCTTGATCGCACCTACTAATTCGGGGGTGACGATAGCTATACTGGATACTGGATTTGATCCATTTTTTCCTTTTTGGTACGATGAGTATGATGTGCCTAAGCCTATCCTATATAATGCTACGGAAATGGCTTTTGCCGACGAAAATTCTGGCTATGATTTTGTAAATGAAGATCACAATGCATTTGATGATCACGGGGGAAAACATGGGACGATCATAGCCTATGAAATTCATAACTTCCTGGAGGCAGAAGGAATTCCACATCAAATATTGCCGGTAAAAATCTGCGATGAAAATGGATTTACTTCTTACTTTAAATTATTGTGTGGAGCAAAGTATGTATTTGAAAGAGCTGAGGTTGTAAATATGAGTTTGGGATTCTATGATGATGGCTTTGGGGATTTAGAGAATACTATATTTAAAAATTTACTAAGCGAATATAGCAATGTTGTGGTAGTCACTTCAGCGGGTAATGGAAATGAAGATGGTATAGGAGATAATAATGATGTGTTGGCACACTATCCATCTTCTTATGACCGGGACAATGTTATTGCCGTAGCTGCTACCAATGCTGATGGGTCGGAAGCCGCTGGTTTTTCAAATTATGGAAGTTTGAGTGTAGATTTTTGGGCGGCAGGTGAGGAAATACCATTTTACGATTATGAATACGATCCGGTTACGAGCAGCATAGATGGGACCTCATTTGCTGCTCCTCAAGTTGCGGCCATTGCTGCGAAATATGTTTACATTGGTGGAGGGGTGCTTACACCTTTGCAAATAATAAATCAATTAAATGTGAATGGTTTTCCCGTACCTTTTGAGTATGAGGGTATGGTGAAGTATGATAAATATTTCCCTATGCTTGTCGAATAGTACTTCATTTTGCAAGGTGTTTATTGATTTCAGTATTTTAATGAATAGGGTCGTCGTCTTGTAATCATGTTTGAAGAATGCAGTGGAACAAAGTTGATCAGGAGATCTGTGGCTTATTGTTCCACTGCATTTATTTTTTGGCATATTAATTTTGGAATGTGGAAATCGAAGCGTGTTTAATCATTGGAAATTCTATGATTGTTTTCGAGATATATGATAAAGGTGTTCTAATTTTTTTGTTAAAAGCAAGTGATTTTCAAAGGAAACGTGTGGGAATGGATAGATTTAGGAAATGTTTGTTTATCACTTCTTAACGATAATTGAATTGATGCCCGTTATGGGGAAAACCTTGATCCTGAACCCAAATGAAAAACATCCTAAAATACCTGTTCTTCTTCATTGTTATAGCAATGAGCCTACCGCCTGTAAAAGCGCAAGAAGAATTAAAAAACACACTTGAGCAAATTGAACAATTAGAATCCATTTCGGATAAGATTCATCACGTTCAATTGCTTTTGGATAAGGAAAATTATTCAGTTGATCTTGCTTCCATGGTAGCGATTTATGAAAACCTTTCTAACTACTATTGGGAAGCGGACAGTATTGATGCGGCGATCATCTGCTCCAAAAAAGCATTGCAGAATATTGAAAAAATTAAGCCACGAAATGCAGAGTCGATAAATAATTTGAGATACAATCTTTCTCAAAAATATAAACGATTAAATCGCACTCGTGCACAAAATGAGTTGTTGAAGCGAATAATTGCTGAGGGGCGCAACGATGAGATTACGTGCAATGCTCACGCGGATTTGGGAAGGAATATAGCCATAAAAGGAGATTATGAGACTGCACTACAATACCTGAATGCAGTCTTGGCGGATACCGTATTGATTCATTCTATATCAAATGAACTGATTCTGCGAGATAAGATTATTTACGTTTATGGATTGAAATATCAAGGAATTAGCACCGGGAATAAGGATAGTAAAGATCTACAAAATATACTCCAACATCATAAAGAGGCAGAACGAAAATTTGAGCAATCTAATCTTCCAAAAAAGAAGAAATACAGCATGCTTAATAATTTGGCGAATGTATGTTCTGCTTATGATGAGGGACTTAATGAAGCATTAATTGCATACTATAAAAGCCTCCAGTACTATAAAGAGATAGATGATCGTTATGAGGTTTTTCACCTGCTATCTAATATTGGAACGGTATATTCTAAATTCAATCAACACGAAAAGGCCAATACATTTTATCAACAGGTGATAGACAATGCGTCTGATATTGATCAAAAAGCGACTGCCTATGTGAATATGGGCTATTATTTGGATACAAATGATTCAAGCGAGAAGATTCCATATCTGTTCAAGGCGTTTGATATTATGCTGGAGAAAGATCCACAAAGCTCTGATGAACAAATATTTCCTTCTCTGAATGAGATTAGAACGTCGGGATTCGAAGGGGATTTTTTGATCTTTTTAATTGATTTGGCTGATATTTTGGTGCAATCTTTTAAGGAATCAGGTCAAAATCGATATTTGATTCAAGCCAAAGAAGCGATTTATTTGATTGATGAGTTAGTTTCAAAAATGCGCTACGAAAGTCTTAGTGAAGAATCGAAATTATTCTGGATAGAAAGAGGAGTGGATACATACATGTTGGGTGTAGAGGTTTGCTATTTGCTGAGTTTACCTGGTGAGGCATTTTATTTCATGGAGAAAAACAAGGCTTTGTTACTTCAGGAAAATATCAAAACGCTTCAAAGCAAATGGGAAATGGATATTCCTGATGAGATACTGCAACGCGAATATTCCTTGTACTATTTACGATCCGATTTGTATAACAGGCTCCTTGATAAACACGAAGATCAAAAGGTCAAACAGGCTTACTCCAAGGCTAATACCGATTATACTGCATTAATGGATTCCTTGGAACAGCACTTTCCAGGATATCGAAAAACGAAAAAACAGGTGGAGGTTTGTAGTTTTGAAAATGCGAATACCAACTATGCTTCTGTTGATCAATGCTTCGTAGAATACATTTTGAATGATACTGAGGGATTCGGAATTTTTTGTTCCGAAAACAGACAGATTTTATTTGAGATACCTGAGATTTTTACTCTCCATACGGAATTAAACGCTTTGCATACTTATTGGTCACAACCTATATTGACTAAAAAAGAGATTGATGAATTTCAAAAATTGAGCTATTCCGTTTTTTCTAAATTATTTCCTTTTGAAAACGCCTTACAGGAAATTTCGGAGAAGCAATTAACTGTTATTTCGGATCAGAAATTATTGTTATTTCCCTTCGAAGCATTGTCTACAGATACAGAAATAGAATTGGCTAAAAGTTATTTGATCAATTTTAGCAAGGTTTCGTATTTGCAGTCCATTTCGGTTGCGGAACAACTTTCATTAAAAAAGAAAAATGGTCCTCTTAGTCTATTGACCATTGCACCTATTCGATATGAAGATAAAGACTTGTCGGAATTGACCTACACGAAGAATGCAATGCAATCGCTAGCAAAGATTGAAGGCAATACTATCCTACTGGAAGATGATGCTACAAAGTCAAATTTTCTCAAAAATATAAATGATCATAATATCATCCATTTGAACACGCATGCCGGCATTGATAGTTTCACGCTAGAGCCCTGGATTGCTTTTCGCGACGAAAAAATGGGTCTTACCGAACTTTATGGTAAAGAGAATCAGGCGGATTTAGTAATTCTGGATGCATGCAAGACCAATGATGGAAAGTTGGCTTCAGGGGAAGGTGTTATCAACTTGAGTAGAGGTTTTTTTTACAATGGAGCTCAAAGCGTATTAGCGGCTATATGGAATGTAAATGAAAAATCAGGAAGCAATCTTATTCTTACTTTTTATGATTATTTAGAAGCAGACAACACCAAGTCCGAAGCACTTCAGATGGCCAAAATCGATTATTTGAAATCTGCTCAATACTCTGAAATTCTACCGTACTATTGGGCAGGATATACACTTACTGGTAATATCAATCCTTTGGATTTGAAGAAAACCAAAAGCTTTTTTATGATTTTGACGTTAGGGGGTATTGCCGTGCTTGTATTTTTGTTTTGGCGTTTTAAATCGTAGTTAGAGCATTCTGTTTTTTATTCCAGAAAGTACATCCTTAAATATTAAGAATCTACACACAGTAAGATTTCTTAAGATAATTGAATGGTATCCCAATAATACTTTCCAACCCACGATTAAATCAGCATTAAAAAGAATTTTGGTATTTGTTCTCATTTTTTGGGTAATGGAATTTCCATTCTTACTCCTATAGGTATATCGATCGATTAAATGGCGAAACCTGAAAAGCCAAAATAAAGAGAGTAAGGAATAAAATCAGTTAAACATAAAATGATGAAAAAAATAATATTACTTCTATTGTTGGGAATGGCGACTTCTTCTTATGGTCAGTGGGATGATTTTACAACGTCGGAAATATTTACATACGACAAAGTTGGAATTGGCTTAATGGATCCAACAGCACGTTTAGATGTACGATTGAAAAATAGCTTTATTGGAAATGACGAATCGGGAATACGAGTGACGTACCCTAATGTAAATGTACCAGTAGGTTCTAATGATGTAAACAATAGTATTTTTGAAGTGCGCCGTGATATATCTTTTGGGACTTTTCAGAACTACAAGTCGGATTTTATCGTAAAAAGAGGAGGTTATGTAGGAGTAGCCACCGCTGATCCACAAGCAAGATTGGATATCAGAATGCCCGACAGACAGGAAATCATTGTTCAATCGGAAGTTCCAAATACTTACAGTGGATTTTTATTCAATCATAGCGATGGTTCGCCCAATTGGAAGATAAGAGCTTATAGCAATTTTACTGGAGGTTATAATAATATTCTGGGTATTCAAAGTGCCGGGGGGGCTGGTGAGCTATGGATTGCTGCGAAGAAAACAATGATTGGAGACTTTTTTGATTTTGATGATTGTATGGATTGTGACAACTATTTGCTTTATGTCAAAAAGGGAATTCGAACTGAAAAAGTAAGAGTGGATGTTGCTTCGGGAACATGGGCAGATTATGTATTTGAGGATGATTATGATCTTAAATCATTAGCGGAAGTCGAAGCGTATATTTCTGAAAATGGACATTTGCCAAATGTGCCTTCTGCGGAAGAAGTTGAAGAAAGTGGGATCAACCTGGGAGAAATGGACGCTTTGTTGCTTGAAAAAATTGAAGAGTTGACCCTCCATATGATTTCACTGCAAAAAGAGAATGAGGAGATGAAGGAGATTTTGGAATCGATTAAAAGGAAGTAGTATGCGATATTCATTAATTGTTGTCTTCATTCTATTTCTAAGTTTTCAAAGTGCTGGTCAGATTTTTATTTCTGGACCAACTCTCGTGTGCGAAGATGATGAAACGGAGTATTCAGTTTATCCAGGAGCATGTGCTTATTGGGTGGAGGTATTGGAGTGGGTAGTCGTTGGTGGGACAATAATCGCAACAGAAGATCATTCGATTATTGTGCATTGGGATAATCCGGAAGCGGGAACTGGAACTGTTGATGTAAATTACAAATGTTGGCCCAACCCATTCGAGGAGGATGCCTCTGAGGATTGGGCTTTCACCAAAGATGTAGAATATAGACATATCCAAAAACCACTGTTCCTAACGGAGTCAATAGATTTGATGATGGGAGAGAGTATTCCATTCACGATTACTACTCCAAATCAAGGCACAGGAATGAAATATTCGTGGACTTTTCCCGAATGTATACCCGGTACGGATGGATCGAATTCTACCTATGTGACACCGGATTTGGTATCAAGTGGAACGATTTGTCTTGAAGTAACTAATGCCTATTGCGGTGTGAAACACAAAGAATGCATCGATGTGACTCGATCCTGTGTGGATACTAAAACGTATTCAGAATCTGATCCGGATGAAATCCCCGAGTACACCAGCGTTAATTTGGACATTAATACATCAGGTGAAGTAGAGCCGACCTACCCGAGTGTAGAATTTAAGGCGGGAGAGTCAATAAATCTCAATCCTGGTTTTAGTGCAAATGCTGAGTTTTTTGCCCACATAGCACCATGTGGTGGACCGTTTGGAGGTGAATGCATTGGGCTGGGATCCATGGGTATGGTCGCTTATGAATTATTTGAACCGAAAATAGAGGATTCTACCTCAAAGACAATTGCTGAACCTTCAATTCAAAGTGTGGAGATTCTCAATGAATTTCAAATAGATATTTTCCCAAATCCTGCGGGAGACTATTTCAATATTTCATTGCGTGATTTTGATTCTGAAAGAATATATATGTACGAGATATTTAGCATGCAAGGACAGCGCTTAGAATCTGGTTCGTTGTCTGGTCAACAAACTTCTATAAACTGTAGCAATCTTACCAAGGGACAGTATTTGATTAGAGTAAATACGCAGAGTGAAATTTCGGTATTGAGACTTATCAAATATTAGATTGTTTTGAATACGCTCAGAATGTTGTGGTTTGGAGAATTTGAGTATCCGAATCACACATTTTGAGTAATTCGAAACCAAGAAGGGGAAGGAATTTTTTCCAGCTGATTTTACTGATCAGTTTATTGAGTCTTGCATAGCGATCTTGTCAATTTCTTGCAGCATTAGAGGTTTAAAGTTCACAACATTTTTCCAATGTTTTAGTAATGGCGTAGCCCGAAAAGCCTAATTCTGAATAGAGTAGGGATTAATATCTTTTATATGAAAAAATGTATAACATTATTCTTACTGCTACAAGTCATGTTTTGTAGCGGTCAGGAAGTATTAAATAAATCATTTGAGATCAGAGAGTTTTTACCTTCACCTCCTTTGGATTATTACTATCAAATGCAGGCATGTAAGCATTGGGCAGTAGCTACGTATTCCAGTGATTGGTTGTCTACAGAAGTAGGTAGTGATGCATTGGAAGGGTATGAGCCTCGCACAGGGACGGGGCATGCCCGATTTGCTGGTACAGGAGTACATCCTGGAGATGCCTATAAAGAGATGATTAGAGGTGAG
Source organism: Bacteroidota bacterium (assembly GCA_039194925.1). Taxonomy (GTDB): domain Bacteria; phylum Bacteroidota; class Bacteroidia; order Chitinophagales; family Saprospiraceae; genus CAJXUU01. The sequence continues at coordinate 5,228 of JBCCVV010000109.1, read as the reverse complement.
GTCACTGGTTTGATTGCCGGCACCGAATACAATATTTCGTTTTGGGTGAAACGAATTGATGGAATGACCAATATGAAAGTGGGAGCATACCTGTCTACTACAATACCAAGCATCCACGAAAATCCAGCAGACCCATATACACAATCTTTTTTTCCACAAATAGAAGGAGTAGTAGCCGGAGAAAATTCTTCTTATGTGAAAATATCTGGTTGTTTTACACCTTCTTCATCAGGATTACACTACATCACGATTGGTGTTTTTGAAGTCTATCCAGGTGTTGAAGGGGAAGAATTGAATTTTTTTATTGTGGACGATGTGGATGTCCATGTTGCAACTGGTGCACTACCAATGGGTACAATTGCTCTGGAAGATGAGTATTGCGCAGCCGATGATATTATAGCAGATGCTACTTCGACAATGAATTATGAGCGCTATCAATGGCAGGTGTGTACCAGTTCAGGAGATTTGGTATACGCTACCGAAATAATCGATGGAACGGCATCTACTTTTGATGTGAAAACTACAATGGCGGCCAACGGTACACCTTTGCTTCAGGGCAATTGTTACCGTTTAAAATTGGTTTTATATGGCCTTTGTAAGATTAAAGTGACAAAAGAATTTTGCATAACCTCAAGTTTCATTACGCTTTATGCCAGTGGTGACCCTTTTTGTGAAGACGATCCAATAACAGTATACAGCGATGGGGCAGGCGATTGGTTTTATTCCTGGAGTACGGGAGAGAGTGGATTTGGGTTGACATCGATTACCTCCGTAGCAGATCTCTCTACATCCACTTATTCTGTTACAGCTACTTCCGGAGCTGGATGCTCGGTAACAGGAAGTGTGTCGGTTATTGTGCACCCCAATCCCAATTTGCCTCCAGAACTAACAACGGATGAATATACCTACTATATCTATCCTCATGAGGAATTGTGTTTCACCTTATTTTCAACCGATCACCCAAATGAAAATGTGGGGATGACTATTTTTGATAAACCGACGGGTGCGGAATTTACAAAGGTGTTTGTGAATCAAGAATATGGTACATTTTGTTGGACACCTACCGAATTGGATTATGGGGTGCATGAATTTACGATATATCTCCAGGATAACAGTGCCTGTGGAAGTAAGTCACGTTCGTACCAGTTCAGAGTAGAAGTATTGTGTCCACTTTGTCCTATTTGCGTGTATTATGATGGGAATTCACCAGATAGCGATCCTTTACCTGAATTAACGGAGGCTGTTCAATGTATTGAGGCAGGAACTACTGAAGAGGTAGAAACAGGCAGCGATCCGGTTGTTTTTCGAGCTGGGAAATACATTGAGTTAAATGAGTTTTATGCAGATGGTGATTTTACAGCGGAGATTGTAGCGATTTCTTGTGCAGATGAGTGTGCGGAATGTTGTGAAAACTGGACAGGATTTACCTATGATGAACCGCTACCAAATATTTTTACTCCTAATGGAGATGGAATCAACGATTTCTGGTTTTTGAATGATAGTGATAATTCATATTGTGCGTTTAACGCCTTTGGATACCGAATAAGGGTAATGGGGCGATGGGCCGGTGCTGGAGTTCGTTATGAGCGTGAATTTACGGCTGAGTACTGTTGTCCTTTTGAAGCGGCCAATGCAGAAACTGGTCTGTCTTATACCGCGATTCATTGGGACGGATACGACAAGTGGGGCAATCTGGTGTCAGATGGAGTATATGATGTTTATGTCGATCTGTATGGGTGTGGAGAAGATGTGCTCCTGTGGGCTGAGGTTCAGGTGATAGGAGGAAGCACTTCACTTGTGCAAAATGGAGAATCAAGTGAATTAAAGTCTGTTAATGATTGGAAAGATGACCAACAATCGAGTGATTTGGGTTTAGAAAATGAAGCGTTGAGAGGAGACTTGGATCTACTGCTTTACCCATCTCCTGCTACGGATAATCTCAACGTTATTGTAAGAAAATCAGTAATGGAAGAAGTCAATGTGACGGTTTATAATATTCAAGGTAAACCATTTTATAACAGGATTTTATCTGAAACAAATACCGATATTAACCTTGTGGATTGGCCTGCCGGAATATACTATGTTCAGGTACGTACTTCAAAAGAGTCGGTTCAAAAGAAATTCATTAAGCACTAAAAAAACATGAAAAACAAGCTTTGTGAATTCTTTGTGAAACCTTGGCACTTTGTGGTTGAAAGTCAACATCATAAAAAGGGAAATATCCAATCTCATCACGTAAAGGTTGACCGCGTATCAACCAATCTAAAATCTGAATTATGAGCTATTGAGAAATGAGAGGGTACTTTTAAAGGTGCCCTCATTTTATATAATTTCAGTTATTATTGGCTCAATTTTTAAGAGAGAAACCCTACTGCACATCATCCCCCCGCAAGATCCGAAACCGTTTTCTAGCTTCTACCGCATAAGTGCTACCCGAAAAATCTAAAAACAATTTCTCGTATAATTCTTTGGCCTTTTCCGGTTTTCCCAACACCTTTTCATATAATTCAGCCAATTCAAAAAGGGAATTGTCGGCTCTGATTTCTTCTGGATAATTGGCTATGATCGTATCATATGCCGCTATAGCATCGTCGTATTTTTTTTGTTTGTAAAAGATATTGGCTTTTGTATAGAGAATGTCGTCTTCCAGTCCATGTTCCGGAAATAAAATAAGAATTGAATCCATTTTCTGGAAGGCTTCTTCAAATCGGTTTTGAAAGGTCAACTGTTCGGCCGTAGCATACATTTTTAAAGGAACATCTGTAGTATCCAAACCAAGATTGTCCATTATAAATACCGAACGATCAATGGCGTCATTGGATATTAGTTTAGATGTCGCTGTTTTTAGAATATCAAATTGTTCCTGTGCCCATTCAAAATCACCGCGGTAATAGGATAACAGGGCATTTCGAAACCTGGCTCTTTCGCCCAATACTCCTTCTTTCATTTCTTTATCCACTTGACTGTAGAGTAATGTGGATTCCCAAACATCCCCTTGCATCAATAAATAATCGGCAAGATTCAGTTTGCCATTGGCGACTACATACTTATCCACACCCGCGAAACTTATCATTTCCTGAAGAATTATAATAGCTGTATCCAACTCATTAAGATAGAGTGCTTCGAAATCCGCAAATTCGGACATGAATAAGGCCGTCTGCCTATTTCTGCCAAACTCGTCCAGAAAGGATTTATATTCCGATTTTAAACTTAAGAGATCCTCTTTCGTATAGTTATAATTGCCTGTTATCTTATTTTTCTTGGCATTGAGTAGTCCTCGCTTAGCATCTAGATAGTAGCTTGAATTTTCACCTTTATTCAACGTTATGTATTCAAATGCTTCGATCGCAACATCGTAATCCTTGTCGTTGTATGCTATTTCCGCAATTTCAAAGACTCTTCCTCCATTTTCTTCATTTCTTCGGTCTACACTTCGAGCTTGACGAAAAGCTCTTTTGTATTCTTTTCGCGTAATAAACGTCCATGCCAGAATCTCATTGTACAGATCATTGGACTCATCCTCCTGTATCCGCTCATAAAGCTGTTTTTGCAATTCAACGTATCCTTCATCATCCAAATATCTCTGCAACGTATTGATAAGATTTTTAATGTTTTTAGAGAATCGTTCCACACTATTAAGGTAAGCCTCTATCATCTTCGCATTATTCCCTTTTCTACGGTATAGGTCTGCAAGATTGTAAGCGAAAGTATTTGGACGATCGATCAACTCTTCCCCTTTTTCGTATACCTCAATAGCGAGGTCGTATTTAGCAAGACTTGAGAACGAACTCCCTATTCTACTTATCATACCAATGTCCGGTGTCATGTTTTCAATGGCCCTTTTGTATTGTTTGTCAGCATTTTGAGGGTCAAACTGTTTTTCGTAGAGATTGCCATAGGTGACATACAATTGGGCATCCTGTGGACGATTTTTTATTTGTTCTTTGATTCCTTTTTCTGCTTCTTCGTATTCCTCGATGGCGATGAGTGATTCGATGTATCGATTGAAGTAGTAGTCATTTTTCTTAGTCTTATTAAACAGCTTTAAGTACATGTTGGCTGCTTTTTCGTACTCGCCGGATTGGTAGTATTGATTCGCCAATCTTGAATCTTGTGCCGTAAGACCTAATGAAAAACTTGTTATAAGGAGGATTATAAATAATCGCATAGAGTTAATATTGGTGTATTCTTCAAAGAATTTTAAGCGCTCAAATTACTAAAATGAGTCGATTTGTAAGCCAACAATAGACTTTCGATTCCAAAACGTTCTATATTGACGCTTTGTTTTAAGAATTGTGACCTTTACACTATGATAACGTTTTAAAGATAGATGAAGATAATTTTTTCCATAGTTCTGATGTTGGCAACGCCCTATTTGCTTGAGGCACAATATTTTTTAGGTTTTCATAGTGAGTATGATGATACATTTAGAGAATGGAATATCGTATTGGAAAAAGATTCCACTGAAATTGAAGGAGAGTTGGAGTTAACCTGGGGAATCAACAATGATTTTACCCAGTGGCAATATCGGGTGGGAGACCGTTATGGTGAAATTTATTTGAAATTTAAGAACAATCCTGGTCTATGGGAATTGGCCGCTGATGATAAAGTAGTTACGATAAATCAGGTTTGGCCCGGCGATGTTACGGAATGGAAAATAAGTCATGCAGGTCGTTCTTTTGTTTTTCGAACTACCTATCCCAATATCCTGGACGAATGGGCAATCAAAGGTAATAAACATGGTGAGTTAGTTATTTATACAGAGTATACAGGAGACGCCAGAGATTGGATTGTTTCGGATTATACTGTCGAAGAAATTACGTTTGAAGAGCGCATGGCTGCTTTGTTTATCGCATTACAAGTTAGCACGCCTAAGTTTTAGTGCCCAGGTCTGTTTTTATCCATAGATGGAAAGAATTAAGTGTAGGTTCAATTATCTGTGAAAATCAGCCTCAGAGAGTTACGAGTTTATGATTTCTGTTTTGCTTTTTAATTTTGACAACGTAGCTGCTTTATTTCATGCATCTTTTAAATAAAATAGGTCTACAAGTGTACTTTTAGGGTCAAGTGCGAAAGTTGGGGAGTTATTTTCTTTAGTAAGAAAAGGTCAATTGATGCTCTATTAAATCAAGGTTTGGAGGTCTATGGTGTAAGGCACATAGGTTAGCTCTATGAGACATGTATATATGTCTAAAAATCGATCCTTATACCTTGATTCCGTGAAACCT
>JBCCVV010000108.1:0-20710 GCA_039194925.1 Bacteroidota bacterium | reverse complement strand
TCAATTTTTTCTTTTGGTAAGTACGTTGCCATTTTTTAATTATTTAAAGGTTACCAATATATAGATCACACAAAGATCTATGGTTAGCGGCCGCAAAAGTACACCGTTTTATGGTAAATCCCAAATTTGCAGCGTCTTACTTAAAACATTTTGGCATCCTACTCTTGTAAGAGTGCATCGTAGTAACTTAGGTTAGTAGGATCCTCATTGTAAAACACCGCCCATTCCTTTGGCAATACAAACTTATCATACTTTTTCGCTCTGATCAAATCCGCCCATTCACGGGCAACAGCTTTTGTCACTGGTTTCAATTCATCACCGTACTCCGGATGATAACCTGGAACCGTAAAACATTCATATAGTCCATCATGAAAATGATAGTAAATCAATGGATAACCATCTCTTGACCAAACTTTATGGTCCAAACCAGGAAGAAAGCTGCGATCATATTCGTTATTGGCTATAACCCGGGCAACTTCTGGAGTAAGCTTATGAATATGCTTATACCTTTCGGAATATTTGCCTTGATTGCAATAACACAATTCGTATTCATCTTTTTCATTAACAAAATAACAATCCATATACCCAAACTTCCGAGTAACAAATACGTATATGACCTGATCCGTTAGTTTAGACAAATCTTTAGAAACCAACTCACTGTTTTGCTCGGAGGGCTGGTCCTGCATAAAACCGAAATAATCATTTGCAGCCAAATAGTACATAGAAAGTACCGAAAAAAGAACGATTAAACCGTATATAGCCGCCTTTTTCAATAAAATTGATTCAATAAATTTATACCAAGAAATTATTTCTTTCCTTCTCTTTTTCATTTTCATATTTACCCTTTTAAAATTTGATTCATAAAATCGGAGTCATTGTCGTGCGTTTTCAGTCTTATCATCTTGGTTTGAAGCCGACCTAATTTTAATTCCAACATGGCATGTTTGGCTACGACCTCATTACTCAACATACGAAGCTTTTTTATTTGATTTTGTGTAACTTCCTTCGTCTCTTGCAATTCTGTCTTGTCAACTCCTTTAGCCCGAATGAGTTTGTTTTCAATATCTTCCAGTAATCCAAATTTCACCTGTATATCGGAGTAATAGGTAAATAATGTATCGTAGGTGTAAACCGTATCAATCCAAAACTCTTTATTTTCTTGCTCGTTGAACCCCTCTTCTTCAGTCAAGCCATACCGTGCAGTGGTGTCATGTCTTTCCAACGTATCTATTTCATATAGAAAATTCAACTTGTAGGGCAATGACTGATTCCCCAGCGAATCACAAATCAGGGCAGACTTGAATATCGGAGTTCCCTTTACTTTTATACCCCAATGTGTTGGGTAACCATTTTCATCTTGGTTTCCAGCGAACAAAGAAAAGCACTCATTGGCAGCATAAAGTTTACTTGCCTCTGTAGCTTCCATGCACTCATCTTCAGTAAGCATTAGAAATACAACTTTTTCATCCCTTACATCTACGTCATTGCATAATACTGATTCGAAAACAAGCCTAAAGTACCCTTCCGCCTTTTGCAGTTCTCTGGCGTAATGTCCCGCGGATTCTCGCATCATTTGAATAGAATCTTCCACCTGCTCAATTTCAACGCCAAGTTCTTGGATCTGCAACATACGGCGGATCTGTACTTCATCTTCTTCTTCATCTTCATAGTCCACATAATCATCAAATATCATTTCTGAAGTGGACCCTTTACTATTGGCTTCCCCACAGGAATAAAAACTTAAAAAGAGACCTAATAACAATGCATAATTCAATAGTTTCATAAGGTTTTCATTTAGTCGATTAACAAGAGACATCATCCAATAAAAAGAATGATTAATCTAACAAAATGCTGCCTTATTTAAACTGGATAGTATGTCTAATGACAGGGAATGTACTTAAAAAGACATATAAGCAAATAGTTTACATAAAAGTATGATTTATGGAACTATTTTTGTATAGTAATAGTAAACATTGTAATTTAAACCCAAAACAGCACGACTTATACCAAAATTCATCAAATCATTCAAAAACGAACGTACTTTGTTGATCGTTACAAAGTCACTATATTGTTTATTTTTTAACCTAGCTTAATGTACTATGTCTAAATTAAATTCATACAAGCAAACAATCAATTCCTATAGAGCATTAGAAAACAGCATGGATAAAATCCTATCAAACTCACCCCTTAAAATCAACTATCTAGCAGGCAAAATAGGTATTGGAAGGACTCACTTTTATAATAAAAGAAAGAATCGAAAATTTACCGTGAATGAAATCGAAATAATTATTGATGAATTGAGTAAACTAGAATAACATACCTGTCACACCGCTCACTTTAATGATCACAATTTGTAAACATTTATATGCCATACAAATTAATAATTTTGAATTCATCAATAATATTTACCCGATCAAGATAGAATTCAGTCATTACTCAAATAGCTCCACTACTTCATTCTCATCACTTTCCGTCAACGTTACCAACAACGTTCGTATTCCTATCGAATTCTCTTTATAGATCTTTGTTCCCACTGTCCACCGCTCCTCTTTTGTTTGTTGAGGCATCATTGGAAACCCGTAGCTAAATTTCCGGCCATCTGGTTTGGGGCCCACCACCACAAAATGATTTCTTCTCGAACTATTGTTCTTGATTTTAAGATTTATATATCTCGTATCTATTTTTACCGGTCCTTCCTGATTTGCACAGCCCGATTCTCCGGCAGAAGGATGTACATTTCTGAAGGTAGCCTCTTCACTCAAATCACAATCCACTCGCAAAGATGCATTTACGATAGCCTTACCATCTTGTTTAATTCTAACATCGGCGTTTTCTGTAATCAATTTTGAAGCATCCACAATTCCCATTTTTGACTTTATCCGAAGTTCCTCAACCGCCCCTTCTAAAATCACCTCACCGATCGGAGCATCTACCTTAAATAGGTTACCCGTAATGTTTTTAACAATAGTTCGATCGTGCGTTCCCATTTCAACTTCTCTTAATCCTGGAGCACCAATCTCAATAATTATTTCCTGAGTAGGTTCGATCCACTTTTTTTGATCCAGTAATAGTCTGCCTCTTTTCTCTTTTCGACGAATCAAATCGATTATATTCGACTCTCCGGTAATGGTAATGCCCGCTTCCCGCTCCATATCAATAATGACCTTGGCATACATCTGAACATCCACCTTATAGATTTCTCCGAGTTCATAGTTTTTGGTGATCACCTCTTTATTCCCAATCACCTGAGCACTTACAGATACAGCTATTAGGACAATCATTATCGTAATTATATTTTTCATATCTCAATTATATTTTTTTGTATTAAATAATTTTTTTTTGTAGTAAATGTCAATTCTCCGTTTTCCATTTTTAATTATCCATTGGTAATTGTCAATTGTTAATTATCAATTCCACTTACTTCTTTCTAGTCAATACATAATCTACACCCAATTTCCCCGATCCAAGTACCATTGCATACATCGCCATCCAAAGGAATCCCAGGGCAGGTAATTTCCCCCACATACCAGCATCCCATTTTTGAAAGAAAATAGCGACCAACATCGTACAAGCGATCAGAAAAGAAAAGAACCTTGTCTGAAATCCCAAAGCCAGAAAAAAGCCACCTATAGCTTCACTTGCCGCCCCCATCCATGCAAAGAAAACCGGAGCCAAAGCGAATACCCCTCCAAACTCAGCGACATCTTTTGGAAACCATTCCGCTACTTCAAAGAGAGATAAGTTTTGTCCATCCGGAGTCCAGGGCATTCCAAATTTATCAGCACCAAAATCTTTGCTCAGAAGTATTCCACAAAAGATACGCGGAACTGCTATCGCTATTTCTGCGACCCAATTGGATTGTGTCACTGGTTTTGTTAGATTGTAAAGTGTTGACTTAATCTTTTTCATACTATTCATTTTTTTTGTGTTTTGTTGAAATGATAGTACAAATGTGAGCTAAGTACTGGGGATTAGAGACTTATAACATATTGAGCCGTCTCAAATCATAATTTGAGTCGTCCTGAATAATTGGGATGCACTTAATAAAGCTTATTTCTTTGGTGCAGAACCACACTAAGATTTTCTAATCCTATTGAAAATAATTCGATAAAATAAAACTCACTCTCTGGTTTGCATATGGGTAAACTTCAAAGAATTAATCCTCAATCGACCTTACATATTCACTGGGAGAATAACCTGTCATCTTTTTGAAAACACGATTAAAGGTGGCCTTGCTGTTAAAGCCGCAATCCATGGCAATACCTACCAACGAAAGCTCTTTATTACGACCTTGATTTAATTGTGACTTTACTTCTTCCACGCGATAGCCATTGATGAAATCGTTAAAGTTTTTCATAAATCCGTTGTTGATTGTTTCAGACAAATGAGTAGGGGAGATTTTCAGTTTTTCCGCAAGAGATTTCAAACTTAGATCAGGATCCAGATACACTTTTTCATTTTCAAAAAGAGATTGGACCTTTTGCATGTCCTTTTGATAGTCCTGATTGGACTTGCTCGGTTCCAATGAAGCAACTTGAGGGACCACCATATTAAATTCAAGATCAACAAGTTTTCCTGTATCCGTGAAATATCCCTTAATTCCAATATAAATAATCGCCAATGCTGCAATAAAATGATACCACCATCTATGCGTCCAATGCAAATCAAAAACGGTTATTCCGAGCAACATCTCAATAAGACTATACACAAACAATAGAATGTAAATCGCCAAAAAGTTACGCACCCAATTCAATTCCAGCTGAAATGTATTCGAATAATACTGCTGAATCTTTTGTCGATAATGGTAGAATAGTTGAACGGTAAAAGCTAGATATAATAACAACTGCATCTGTGATAATGTGCTATAGAACACATCAATGACCTGATTATTTACATTTTCCATTAAGACGCCATTCTGGGTAGCATCAAAGCCCGGCTGTAGTGAATCGTATCCCAAAATAAATAATCGATACACCGTAAATATAAGTTGAGGCAAGAAGTGCCAGAGATGTATCTTTTTGAATTTAAAGTTTGAGGTCGTAATCGATTTTACATACAGGTACAATAATGGCCCTGTAGATAACCCAAACGGAATGAGAAAATAATTGATCTTGGTATTGGGAAATGTATCGTACCAAGCCATAAAGCCAATCGTATACGTAGTCCGATGATAACAAAGAAAAAGCAAGAGAAACCCAAGAAGCAAATCCGAAACGTTTCGGTTTTTACGCCATCTCCAAAAAAGTAATAATGTAAAGATCAGACCTTGAAGGGTCAAAAACAAAAGTGGAGAACTCCACTTATTAAAATCAGGAAATCCGTAAAGCATCAGTTGTCTCTAATTAATGGTGCAATATACCATTAACCTGAAATCGAGTATGAACGTTTTCCGAATAGTTCTGGATTGAACGATCGAAGTCAGCCATAACGCAAACTAATTGTAACTTCTCAGTTCATCGTTTAATAAAACCGTCAGTCGTAATTTGGTCATCATTTTTGACCAAAAATGATGACCAAATTATGCTTTGAAATAATTGCTAGCCCCGGATTAAAATCCGAGGCTAGGAATATGCAAGTGCTACAGACTAGTCTGAGTAATATTTGGCATTAATGCTTTTAAAGATTTAATTTTCCATGATATTTAATCTTGAGTTTGGCCGCAACGTTACGAGACCTTCATTGTATAGACTTTTAGCTGTAAATTCCTGACCATTCAAAATCGTAACCTCTCCCCCATTTTCAATATGTACTTCATCGCAAGGAAGCGGAACCCGATTCAGGTCCCAGTTGCTTTTATTACCCCAAACATCAATTCCACCAATCCATGTATTCATGCCACAAGGAGGGCACCCCAGATCATCGCCAACAATCGTCCATCCCAAATCATTTGTCAAATGTTTTCTTTCTATTTGGGACAAACAGTACTCCAATCCATCCGCACCCAAAGTCAGATTTGCATTTACGTTTTGATTGGACCAACCTATCAGGGTTTTATCATAATTGTCCAAATCAAGGCCTGAAAGGGTAAGCATTGCATTCATCTGACCGACATTCTCAATATTCCACGCTCCCAAGCTTTGATTAAAATCAACAGCTGATTCAAACATTTTTCGCATATCGCTCACGTTTTGGGTATTCCAGTTGCTTATATTTTGATTGAATGATGAAGCGTTCCAAAAGGTACCATACATATGTTCTACATTACTGACATCCCAATTGCTAATATTACCATCAAAATTGGACGCATTATAAAACATGTACGACATATTTTCAACCTTGGACATATCCCATCCATTTAAATCCTGATCAAACGATGTTGCATCTGCAAACATGTAAGAGGTTGAAACCACATTCGACAGATCCCATGTATTCATTCCACTGTTCAAAGAAGACGCCCCTCTAAACATATTTTGGGTAGACTCCACATTGGAAAGGTTGGGATTGTCTAAGGCTGTAATCTGTAAATTGCTGCATCCATAAAAGGCGCTTTGCATGGTTGTCCACGCATTATCACTCCATTGATTGATGTATAAAAGCTTGTCTTTATCGCCTCCATCGATAAATGCAATTCTTGGAAAATCTCCAAGTATCGAGATTGTGTAAGTGCCTATATTTTGAAAATCATGAGTTACTGCTCCGTTGACATTTACCTCGTCGTATACCCCGTCATTATTCCAATCAATATGATATTTATGACCCGGCCCTGAAGCTGGAATGGTAATCGATGTAGCATTGGAAGTACCAGAATTATCCGTTTTCCAGGTGGTGACAAAGGCATCCGGGCATGATTTAGAATCTCCCGAAATATTCCAGTTATAAAAAATTACTAATATATCCCGAGCTTTTTCTCCGACGCAATAGGTCAAATCCTGTGCCCCTAAATCGACGTTGAAACTTACGACTTGATTCGACCAACCAATCAATGTTTGATCATAGTTTTCGTGTGAAAGACCGCTACCATCAAGCATATCCTCCATATCTGTAGTTGATGTAACGTTCCATTCCCCCAAATCCTGATTAAAACCATTGGCATTATGAAATGCATAAGACATATCTTCTACATTGGAAACATCCCAATCGCTGAGATCCTGATTAAAAATATCCGTATACGAAAATATTCCTGACATATTGGTCACATTCGAAGTATTCCAATCACTAATATCATGATTGAATGCAACCGCTCCTCTAAACATGGATGACATTGAAGTTACATTGGAGGTATTCCAGTCGCCAATATCCTGATTAAAAATTGAAGCCGACCAAAACATATGATACATACTGGTCACGGAAGACACATCCCAGTCGCCAATATCTATATTAAATGCATCTGTCCCTTTAAACATAGCCCACATCGATGTCACATTCGATACATCCCAATTCGATATGTCCTGACTGAAAGATTCTGCGCTGGCAAACATTTGCGACATCTTCGTCACATTCGATACATCCCAACCTGAAATGTCTGCATTAAAAATAAAATTACCGGCAAACATTCCCGACATGTCTGTCACATTCGATACATCCCAATTGCTGAGATCGCTATCAAAGTTGTCAACAGACCAAAACATCTTCGACATATTTTCCACATTCGACACATCCCAGTCGCTTACATCTCCTTCAAAATCATCAATGTAAGCAAACAATTCAGACATATCCGTTACATTGGAAACATCCCAATCGCTCACATCTCCATTAAATTGCTGTGCAACTTTGAACATTTCAGACATGTTGGTCACGTTGGATAAATCGGGTGCATCCGTTGCTGTTGAATTCAAATTATGGCAACCAAAAAAAGCACCTTCCATGGATGACCACTCATTATCTCCCCATTGATCTATATTGATGATTTTCTGCGCATCTCCTCCATTGTTAAAATGTATTCTAGGAAAATCCCCACGAATTTTAATCGTATAGGTTCCAGGTTGGGCAAAAATATGACTGACGCTTCCATTAATTCCAAATTGATCGTAGACCCCATCATTATTCCAATCTACATCATAGTTATATCCTCCTCCACTTGTTGGGATCGATATGGCATTATCCGGTGAAACACCAGGATTATCTGTCTTCCAGGTAGTTGTAAATCCACAATCTTTCTCATCTCCATCAAAACTCCAACCGTGATTTATAATAAGCGATATTCTTGCTGATTGCCCTTTACAATAGGTAAGTCCGGCAACACCAAAATACACATCATCTTGAACATCTTGAGTTGCCCAGGAAATCAGTAGTTTGTCATAATTTCCTGTAGTCATTCCACTAAAATTAAACATCCAGGACATGATAGTAGCATTCGAAATATCCCAATCGCTAAGGTCCTGATCAAAACTCTGGGCATGAGAAAACATAAAAGAGAAATTAACTGCGCTGGAAACATTCCATGCCCCTAAATCTTGATTAAAGGCAGTTGCACCGTTAAACATTCGCATAAAACTAGTTGCGTTTGACACATCCCAATCACTAATATCTTGATTAAAATGAATCGCATCTCTGAACATTGAAGCGAACTGTGTTACATTGGATACATCCCAATTGCCAATATCTCCATTAAAGATAGATTCCGCAAACATAAAATACACCGTCGTCAAGCTTGACACATCCCAGGTAGATAAATTTCCATTGAACGCATCCGCTCGAAAAAACATCTGTGACATATTGGTTACATTAGAGACATCCCAATTGCTGAGATCTTGATTGAAAGATTCCGTATATCCAAACATGGTATTCATATCGGTCACATTAGAAACATCCCACTCTCCTATCGCCCCATTAAATAATTCTGTCGACACAAACATCCCAGACATATTCGTTACATTGGAAACATCCCAATCATTCAAGTCTTGCGTAAAATCATTGGCCCAATCAAACATACGCTCCATACTCGTTACGCTTGATACATCCCACATTTCTATAGGCTGGTTAAAATCGAATGCCCATTTAAACATTTGTTTCATGTTGGTGACATGCGATACATCCCAATTATCTAAAGGAGAATTAAAAACATAAGCTTCGCTGAACATGTAGGACATATCCGTGACATTTGACACATCCCAACTATTGATATCTCCATTAAATTGCTGAGTAGAACCAAACATTCTCTGCATGGTGGTCACATTCGAAACATCCCATGTACTGATATCTCCATTAAAATCACTAGCCCCCAAAAACATAGCCTCCATTGATGTGATCGTAGATACGTCCCAATTGGTTAAATCTGGAGTTGTAATTCCCGAACCTAAAAACATTCCATACATATCCGTTACGCCAGACAAATCCGGAGCATCGGTTGCACTTATATCCACATTATCACAATTGATAAAAGCATATCGCATACTCGTCCATTCTATTCCTCCCCAAGCCAGCACATCAATAATCTTATCCTGGTCGTCTCCATCTTCAAAATAGGTTCTGGGAAATTGTCCTCGAATCGCAATATCATAGGTACCTATCACTCCGTAATCGTGTGTAATATCTCCTGTCACTCCAAAATCATCATAAATTCCGTCATTCTCCCAATCCACATCGTAAAGGTAGGTCTCATCTGGATGCGTTGAAATCATTATTGAAGTTGCATTTGATACTCCCTCATTATCCGTTTTCCATCGGGAGACAAATGGGCATGCTTTGCTATCTCCGGTAATCGTCCAATTATCATCATTCATCAAGGAGTTGCGCGCTGCATCTCCTGCACAATATGTCAAATTCTGGGCACCTAGATTTACGTTGGGTTGGACATTAAAGAGAGACCACCCAATCAGAATATTATCATAGGTCATGGTTGAAATACCACTATTAGAAAGCATATCTGTCATGTTGGTAACTGCCGTGACATCCCAATTTCCAATGGGTTGATTGAAACTTGATGCATTGCTAAACATCCCTTCCATATTCTCAACGGACGAAACATCCCAATTGGTCAAAGAAGAATTAAAATTTGATGCTCCTGCAAAAAGATTAGACATGTTCGTTACATTGGAAACATCCCAATTGTTGATCACACCATTAAAATTGGTCGCGGATCGAAACATGGATGACATATCGGTCACATTGGACAAATCTGGTGCATCCGGCGCCACGATCACCACATTACCACATCCATGAAAAGCTCCTTCCATTGTAGTCCACGGATTCTCACCCCACTGAAGCACGGAAGTTAGTTTGTCTTTATCTCCACCATTGTTGAAATAGATTCTAGGAAAATCACCTTTGATCATTATATTATAAATTCCCGGTCCGCCAAAATCATGAACCGTTGTTCCGTTCATATTGTGTTCGTCAAAAATTCCATCAAAATCCCAATCAACGGAATAATTACCTCCTATAGTGGGTATGGTGACTGAATTTTGATCCGTTACACCAGGTAGTGAAGTATCAAACTGTAGGATAAAATAAGGACAGCTTTTAGTATCTCCGGTAATGTTCCAATCGTATACATTCATCAAAGTAATTCTTGACAGTTCACCTCCACAATAATGCAGATTTGAAGCACCTAGATTAACATTGTTCTGCACTACTTGATTGGCCCAACCTATCAAAGTGTGATCATAGTTTTCGATGGACATTGAAGTAGTTGAAAACATATCGGTCATATCACCTACCAATGGAATATTCCAATCACCTAAGTTCTGATCAAAAACCTGCGCATTGTTGAACATAAAGCTCATATCTACTGCAGCTATCGGATTCCAACCTGAAAGTTCACCATTAAAACCCGTAGCCCCGGAAAACATGCTTGACATTAAAAGTACTTTTTCTACATCCCAATTGGTCAAGTCGCCATTAAACGATTCTGCACCAAAAAACATAAATGCCATATCCGTAACATTTTCCGTATTCCAATCCGGAAGATCCTTATCAAAGGAAGATGCTCCCCAAAACATTCCCCTCATATTGGTAACATTGCCAACATTCCAATTCGAAATATCACCGTTGAACTTGGATGTCAGTTGAAAAGCAAATGACATGTTACTAACATTGGTGAGATCAGGGGCATCGGCAGCCGATACGTTAAGATTTGAGCATCCGGTAAATGCATTCTCAAAACTTTCCCATACTATATCGCCCCATTCCACCACATCGATAATTTTGTCTTTATCGCCTGCATTGTTGAAATGAATGCTTGGAAAATCACCTTGAATACGAATGGTATAGATTCCTGCAACACCAAAATCATAAGTTGCCGGGCCATTCAGATTGAAGTCATCAAAAACACCGTCATTATTCCAATCAACATCATAATTGAATACCCCCGCACCCGTTGGGATGGTGATAGAAGTAGATGATGACACTCCCGGATTTGAAGTATTCCATGTGGTTACAAAGGATTGAGAAGTCGCCTCATTGAAAAATAATACTAGTAGAAAAAAGCAAGCGAGGTGTTTAATGATCGAAAACATACAACTGATTTTTAGATTAATATGATGTCAAAACTCGCTGCAAAGATTATGGGCATCCGGGAGAAAATCCCAGTAGGTTTATAAATGGTTCTTTTGGATTGGTAAATTGCATTTCTAAAAAAGTTCGATGGATCGGAAAACCAAGTTCTTGTTCGAATAAGGCTTTATTATATGTTGTCAGGATATTTATATACAATGGAGTTTGTATCCAATTTCATGATCGGACAGGTCCTTTTTTTGAATAAAATGTGGCTTATAAAGTGTTGAATCACTGGATAAATTCGTGAATGGATTGATAATGCTTTCTCAATCGGTAGATCTATATTTTTATAAATCTCTTCACTTCGACATTTGAAAATTCTAAAACTGTATAACAATTCACGTAATCGATGGATGAATAAGCAATATTAATTTTGTCATCATTTTTAGTCAAAAAATGCCGCCAAAATTGGTTTTTGATAAATTCATAGCCCTGGATTGCAATCCAGGGCTATGATAGTTTAAACCCTTCAGGCTTAATTAATTTACAACCTAATTAGGTTGTTCCAGCACCTCAAATGCTGTTTTTTGAATTAAGCATTTGTCCCGGATGCTGTAGCTGTAAGAAACCAATATAGAGGTAATATTTTAATCCTCTTACTCAGTTGATTTCATCATTTTTTACGAATAGACGAGACTTGTACAAATTACCATCGGATCACTCTATCTACCTGTAATACCTGATTTCAACCTGTTGGACAATTTGCGGTGAGAGACCGTTTTAAAATTTGCTATTTTTGAAATCATGAATCCCTTTCGATATCGTGTCATCATTTTACTGGCTTTCATTCATTTGATTTCAGTAAGCAATAGCAGCGCTCAACCGGATATCGAATTCTATCGATTTCCTACCAACAAGGCTCCCGGCACGAAGATCGAATCCGTATTTAAAGACAGTTATGGCTATCTATGGCTGGGAAAACCGGATGGTCTGCTCCGACACGATGGGATCAATTTCACCTCTTACACACATGATTCGCGAAATGCTCAATCGATCAGCAGCAATGACGCGGCTACATTTTTTCAAGATTCAAAAAACCAACTTTGGATCGGAACCAAGACAGGAGGAGTATGTCGATTTGATTATACCACTGAAGCTTTTGAATATTTCCCCTTTCAAAAAGACCTCTATCCCGACTCTGACAAACAAGTCGAAGGCGCATGGGTCATCTTTGAAGATATGAATCAAAACATTTGGGCCGGCTCTCGATTCCATGGATTGCAGGTCTTGGAAAAAGGAGCCAGGGCATTCAAGGGGTATCTTCCTAACGGAGCTGGAAATGATCCCATAGGCACAAGAACTGTACGTGCTGCTATTCCAAAGACAGGCGAAGACAATCAATTTTGGATCGGAACATTGACGGCATTATTTGAATTTGATGCTGATACGAGGTCATTTGAAAAACATGATTTGAATGCGAAACGGTTTAATGGAGAAGTGGCATCGGTCTATTGTATTACGCCTGATAGTGATTCTACCCTCTTGACTGGTGGTTGGGGTGATGGAATGATTCGCTACAATTTCAAAAGTAAAAAAATTGAACAATTCTTATATCGAGACCTGTTAAGCTCTGCTAATATCGTATATGACATTTTAAAACTATCAGACCATGAAGTATTGCTCGGCACTGTCGACCGAGCGCTCATTTATTACAATCTAAACACAAGGGAAAACTATTGGTATGCCTATGACGATAGCCGGCCCAACCGTTCATGGAGAGGTCAAACCTATGACACCTATTTAGACAGTACGGGTAGAGTTTGGATGGCTCAGGCGCATGGATTCACAACGTTCCGACTTTATCCTGACACTACCCAATCTTCCACAAAACCTCCTTGCATTTCAGCTATTTATATCGACAATAAAAAAATGGATTTGGGTACCGATCTCAACAAAGTCCAATCTATCTCCCTTATTCCAAATCAAAATTTTGTTTCTATTGAAATGGGTGATTTTCAATTAGAACCCAATTTTGAACATGAATTTCAATATCGTGCGGCTGGTTATTCCGATACCTGGCGAAAAGCAAATTCCAACGTCATTGAATTACAAAACTTAAAAGGAGGAAGTTATGACCTGCAGGTACAATCGAAAACAAAAGATGGAAGCTGGTCAGAAATTAAGGCAATTACAATTGATGTGGCTATCCCATTTTGGAAACAATTATGGTTCATTGCATCGGTGCTAGCAGCTGCTGCTGGAATAATCTTCCTTGGGCTTCGATTCCGCATCAATCAAATCCGAAAAGAAGCACAAATGAAAACGCAATTCGAAAGACAACTGAATGAAATCGAGCTTAATGCCTTACGGGCGCAAATGAACCCGCACTTTTTATTCAATTGCCTGAATTCAATCAATAAATATATTATTTCCAACAAGCCCAGAGAAGCTTCGGAGTATTTGACTAAATTCAGCTGGCTGATGCGGTTGATTTTACAGAACTCAAAAAATAAGTTCATATCTCTTGAGGACGAATTGGAAACGCTGGAAATCTATATTCAATTGGAACAGTTACGTTTTGAAAACAAATTCTCTTATGAAATCAAAACGCCCGAAGATCTTTATCTTTCTTCGATTAAAATACCACCTCTTCTTTTGCAACCGTATGTGGAGAATGCAATTTGGCACGGTTTAATGCATAAAATGAGCGATGGTCATCTCCTTATCGACATCAAGTTAGAGGACCATGTCTTAATCTGTATTGTGGAAGACGATGGCATCGGACGGAGAAGATCCGCTGAAATCAAAGCTCAAAACCCCAATCGTAAAAAATCGTTGGGTACAGAAATCACTCAAAATCGAATTGAATTGATAAAAAAACTCTATCAACTAGAAGCGGATGTAAATATAGAAGACTTACCAAACGACAGTGGCACCATAGTAATCATTTCATTACCTCAGGAAAACTAAAGCAATGATACGGACAATTATTATTGACGACGAACAACATTGTATCCAAACGCTGCTTTGGCAACTCGAACAAATGGATAACACCATTGAGATTGTCGCAACTTGCAACAATGCCAAAGAAGGAGTAACTGCCATCAAAAAACTCAATCCCGATCTCATCTTCCTTGATATTGAAATGCCACAAATAAATGGTTTTCAATTAATTAAGCAATTCGAAAAAGTAGATTTTGAAATCATTTTTACCACGGCTTACGATCAATATGCTGTAGAAGCTTTCCGAATAAGCGCTATGGATTATTTACTCAAACCTATCCGAAGTGATCATCTCAAAGAAGCATTGGAACGAATACTGCAAAAGTCTACCAATCTGATCCAGGATAAGGTAGATATCCTGATGCATAACTTTGAAGCCCAATCGTCCGGTAAAAAGAAATTGGCTTTACCATCAATGGATGGTCTGGAGTTCATTCAAATTGAAGACATTATGTATTGCGAAGCCGTGCGCAATTACACCAAACTTGTAATGACCAATGGCAAAAAATCGATAGCCAGCAAGACGTTGAAGGAGATTGAAAAGATTCTCCTCATCCATGATTTTTGTCGTGTACATAAGACCTACCTGATCAATTTGAGACACGTCAAAAAATACATGCGCGGTGACGGCGGCTATGCAGTAATGGTGGACGATACAGCAATTAATATTTCCAGAAACCGAAAGGATGCTTTTTTACAGTCCTTTTCTAGAATTTAGTAATTTATTGCGATTGCGCGAATGCCCGATTCAAGCAGTTCAGCGATTCCATTAATTCAAGCGATTCCATCAATTCCAGCAATTGACCATAGGATCATAAATCATACGTTAGGAAAACCCAATACACCACTTGCTAAATAGCCTTAGTTGAGCCACACGATGCGCCGTACTATTGTACCAAAAGAACAATAGATATGAGAGTTTTAATTACCGCAATATTCTTTTTCACCTTTTTACTATTTGCTCAATCACAAAGTATTGGAATAGGTACGAACACGCCCGACCCTAATGCCATTCTAGATATAACTTCCACCAACAAGGCTTTACTTATCCCAAGGGTCACCAAACCGACTAGCATTCCATCTCCGGTTGGAGGTATGATCATTTACACCACATCAGATAGCAGCTTTCATGTATACCAAACGGATAAATGGGTCAAAATACAAGAAGCTGGCACCACCATTTCAGATCAGGACGGAGACACCAAATTGATGGTAGAGAAAAATGTCGATGATGATATTTTTAGAATTTATGCCGGTACAGATACGCTGGAACGCATCCGTATCTCAAATGACATTATTGAATTCATGAACGTCAATCGAAACGTTTCAGTCGGTCGACAAGCAGGTCAATCCGTGACTTCCGGCGAAGGAAATGTGTTTGTAGGTGAAAATGCCGGAAGTCTCAATACAACAGGCAATGGAAATGTGTTTATTGGCGACAGCACAGGATATAGTAATACTACTAAATTCAGAGGTACATTTGTTGGCTCTAAAGCGGGCTTAAATTCTAATGGAAATAACAATACTTTCATTGGATTTGAAAGTGGAAAAGAAAACACATCTGGGTTCAGCAACACTTATGTGGGCAGTCTTTCTGGAACAAACAGCAATGGAAAAAGCAACACATTCCTAGGAACAACGGCGGGATGGCAAAATACGAGTGGAAACAGTAATACCTATCTGGGTAATGGTGCCGGATCGCAAAATACGAGTGGCGATGATAATGTAGGAATTGGAAGTCTATCGCTTCAATTAAGTGAATCGGCTAGTGAACTCACGGCCATAGGGAGTCTTTCCCTACGAAGCAATACTACGGGAAACTCAAATGTTGCAGTAGGCTATGAGTCGCTTTTCAGTAATACTACAGGATCAGAGAATACCGCCATTGGACACGAAGCAGGAAAATCAAATGAGACAGGAGGATTCAATACCTACGTTGGTAAAAATGCAGGACAGAATGGAAGCACTTCAATTGGGAATGTTTACGTCGGTGCACAAAGTGGGCAAAACAACGATGGATCATTTAACATTTATCTCGGTTGGTTAGCCGGCAATCAATCCACCATGGCAGATCGAAATCAATTTATAGGAACAGAGGCGGGTTATTGGACCACTACGGGAGCGGACAACACCTATGTAGGCTATCAAGCGGGATATCAGAATACCAATGGAGCTAAGAATGTAGCTATTGGCAATTGGGCTGGATTCAGTGGATCAGTTAGCCTTTCGAATCAAAGAAATGTATATGTTGGCGTAGAAGCAGGTAGAAACAACGATCAGTCAGACAATGTTTTCATCGGAGATAAAGCAGGTTTAAATTCATCTTCCAGTGAAGAAACTGTCAATATTGGAAGTTCGGCGGGATTTGCAAATACTACCGGAGATCGCAATATAAATATAGGGTATCTTGCGGGGCGAAATAATGAGACTGGGGCTGACAACATAATAATTGGTAATCGAGCAGGATATAATAACCTAGCTGCTCAAAGTGTCTTTATCGGATCTTTATCTGGGGAAGAAAATACGGAAGGCATTGAAAATTTGGCGATTGGTTATCGGGCGGGACAAGAGAATCAAACCGGGAATGGGAATACATCGATTGGCTACGAGGCAGGTAGAAATACGACCAGTTCTGGAAATAGTTTTATTGGTGCGAAAGCGGGACAAGCGAATACAGCGGGAGACAATAACACTCTTATTGGATATCACGCAGGAGAATCAAATGTGAATGGCTCAAATAATACAATGGTTGGGTATGAATCAGGATCAAAAAGTATTGGGGGTGGAAATACCTTTATTGGTTCCGCATCTGGAAACGAAAACACTTCCGGTTACCTAAATACTTCTTTGGGTTATAATGCATTATATACCAACCAAGTAGGGTTTGGTAACCTTGCACTAGGAGCAAATGCTGGTGCTTTCAATACAGCTTCTGAAAATACATTTGTGGGTTACTTTTCGGGAAATCAAAATGCATCAGGGTATGCTAACACTTATCTAGGTGCACAATCCGGCCAAATAAATTCCTCGGGATTTTCTAATACATTCATGGGATATAGAGCGGGAAGATCCAATACTGTTAGTCACAACACATTCATCGGTGCGCTTGCTGGTGAAAATAACGATGAAGGAAGCTACAATACTTATCTTGGATCAAATGCGGGGAATGAAAACACAACAGGTCAAAGTAATGTCGCCATAGGTGCTAACTCCCTAATTGACAATCAATTCGGCGGTGGAATTGTAGCCGTAGGTGCAGGTGCAGGAGCAAACAACACTGCCGGGTATAATACTTTTATTGGCTTTCAGGCAGGTGTGAATAATACAACAGGGCAAACAAATACATTTATGGGAGCCAGATCAGGAGAATCAAACATTATAGGAGGCTCCAATACATTCTTAGGTTATTTTTCAGGTCGCAATAATGAAACAAGCAACAATTGCTTTTTAGGATATTATTCGGGCTATGAGACAACGACAGGAGAAAACAACATTTTCATGGGATCTGAAAGTGGAAGAAATAATGAAACCGGAAATCACAACACCTATATGGGGTTTCAATCTGGCATGAATGGCACAGAAAGCTTTAATAATACTTTTATTGGAAGAGAGGCTGGAAGAGAATATGCAGGTAATGCCACAGTCGCGGTAGGCAGCTTCTCGCTAAAATCCAATACGGCGGGGTCATCAAACACAGCTGTTGGCCATAGTTCGGGCACAAATTCGACTGGCTCTACCAATGTTTTCCTCGGATGGCTTGCAGGACATAGTTCTTCAGGGGATGATAATATATTCGTAGGTAACCGTGCCGGTTCGTCTAATTCTTCTGGTGAATACAATATCTTTTTAGGATACGAGGCAGGAAAGGATAATACAGGTAGTTCTAATATAAACATTGGCTATCGGACTGGAGAAAATAGTGGTGGTGAAAGCAACATTCATATTGGCGGCAATAGTGGATATAACTGCACTGGTGAGGACAACATAATTTTAGGTTCCTATGCGGGATATGATGTCACAGGAAATGATAATGTCTTAATTGGAAGAAACGCAGGATATGACAATGCATTCGCTGAATTTAATGTAATGATTGGTGCGTGGGCTGGAAGAAACAATTACGCTTCGAGCAACACCTTTGTAGGAAGCTATTCAGGTTTTGACAATGAAGACGGTTGGTTTAACACCTTTATTGGACACGACGCAGGAGCTAATAATGTAAGCAGTTGGAATAACACTTTTATAGGACATTCTGCGGGAAAGAATTCAGATGCTGAAAAAAATACTTTCTTAGGTGCAAATGCCGGAACCAACACTGAAAGTGGTATGGAAAATACAATGTTAGGATACAGATCGGGTTATGAGAATTTAATTGGCGAAAACAATACTTTCGTTGGTACAAGAGCAGGAGACAATAATACTTCTGGAGACAACAACATCATTATTGGTCATAACATAGATAATAAATCTGCAACAGAAAACCTCTGGCTCAACATCGGTGACATCATTGAAGGCGACATGGAAGGAACAAAAAACCTCTACTTCGATGCCGAAACACGCCCGAGAACGGATGACGTCTACGACCTTGGAGATGCAAGCTATCGATGGCAAAATGTCTGGGCAGTGGACGGCACAATCAACACCAGTGACAGAAGAGACAAAGAAAATATTGAGCCTCTCAACTATGGTCTAGAAACTGTTTTGGAAATGTCTCCCGTTTCTTTCAACTGGAAACGAGACAAAGACCAAAACACCAAATTGGGCTTGATCGCACAGGACCTCTTGGAAATTGTCCCGGAAGTAGTCAAAACTCATGACTTCCAAGAACTCGTAGATGGTGAAGAACTTGTGCTTGTAGAAAATGAGCGAATGGGTGTCTATTATTCCGATTTGATTCCGGTCCTCATTAAAGCAATCCAGGACTTGAATAAAGAAAAGAAAACACTCGAAGAAAAGATTGACAAACAGAATGATCTGCTGGAAAATATCTATGCAAGATTGGAGCTTTTGGAAGGTACACAAATTGTCAAAATTGATAACAAGAAGAACTAGTTGTTTAATCTGGTTCGTTCATTTCCCATAGCAGTAAAAAGAGGTTCTCATATTCTGGAAACCTCTTTTGCTCTTTATTACCTCTCATTTTTATCTACATCTAAAATCGATGAAGCAAACAATAATATTCCCTAATATCTGAACATTTCAAAGGCATGCCTTGAAGCAATTCTACCTTGAGACGGTTCAAAAATGGAATGCAACTGTTTCAGTTGGAGATGTAAAAAAAGGATTCCAAAAACAATCTCTTCAATCTTTTCAATCTTTTTATACATACCATATTTCAGTAATATCAGCTTCAATTTCTACCTTCACGTCATGAATACATTCGAACAGAAAAAAGAAGCATTTGGACGATTATTGTCAATCATGGACGAACTCCGTGAACAGTGTCCGTGGGATAAAAAACAAACCATGGAAAGTCTGCGAAACCTTACCATCGAGGAGACCTACGAACTTGCAGATGCCATATTAGACAATAATCTGGAGGAGGTAAAAGAAGAAACGGGTGATATTATGCTGCATATGGTATTCTATGCTAAAATCGCGGAAGAAAAAGGCGCTTTTGATGTGGCAGATGCCCTTCATGCCATTTGCGACAAGCTCGTTAAAAGACACCCGCATATCTATGGTGACATCAATGTAAAAGACGAAGAAGAAGTAAAACGCAATTGGGAACAACTCAAAATGGCAGAAGGAAAAAAATCCGTTCTGAGTGGTGTACCCAATTCTCTGCCCGCCATGGTAAAAGCTTACCGAATGCAGGACAAAACAGCCCAGGTCGGCTTCGAGTGGGAAAATACAGATCAAGTTTGGGAAAAAGTAGAAGAAGAATTAGCAGAATTTAAAGAAGTAGCCAATGGAACGGATCAAGCCAAAATCGAAGAAGAGTTTGGAGACATCCTATTCTCTCTCATTAACTATGCCCGTTTTAAAAACATCGATCCCGAAACCGCCTTGGAAAAGATCAATCGAAAATTCAAATATCGCTTCGAATACATCGAAAAACATGCCCCAAAACCACTAATCGATATGAGTCTGGAAGAAATGGATAATCTGTGGAATCAAGCTAAATTAATTGATAATGGATAATGGATAATTAACAGTTAATAATTAATAATTGAAAATTGAAATGTTGTAGATG
This sequence comes from Bacteroidota bacterium, assembly GCA_039194925.1. GTDB lineage: Bacteria > Bacteroidota > Bacteroidia > Chitinophagales > Saprospiraceae > CAJXUU01. The sequence continues at coordinate 138 of JBCCVV010000108.1, read as the reverse complement.
CCTGAAATGCGATAACTCAACAACCCTTTAACTCAGCAACTGATCAACTAAACAACTCTTCCACTAAATAACTCAACAACTCGATAACTCAGCAACTGATCAACTAAATAACTCTGCCACTAAATAACTCAACAACTC
>JBCCVV010000107.1:0-20724 GCA_039194925.1 Bacteroidota bacterium | reverse complement strand
CCGTAATTTATTATTTTCTGGATTTAATAATTATTGAAATACCTTTTAAGAGTTAATTACAGCTAATGAAGTTGGATGCAGAAATTATTTTTAATGTTCTGTTCATATTAAATGACGGAAGTCAATCGCCGAAATTTTGGCATTAAAGGGTATTCACAGTTAGCAAGTTAATAAATTATTGTGGATAGGCTAAAAAATGAGTCTAAATGGAGGTTGAATATTCTAAAAGGTAGTTTTGTTGTTATGAATGAATGACCAATCACGAATAAGAACCTATTCATGCGCGAATTCAGTAATTTTTCAATTTGGAATTAGTACTTCTTTTACCCCTCTGAAAACTTCGAACACCAACCTTAAAAACTCTTGTGCATTCAGAGTAAGATAAGGTTGGAATTCGAGTTGTAAGGCCGTGATTCAAAATGTATGGTTTTGAATCTTTACATCAATCTATTGCATGGCCTTTTGCCATTGGGTTAGGCATAACTATTTGAATGGAGGACCGGATACCCACAGTACCATTGATCTCCGCTCTCCTTTAGTAACCGGAGTTACTCGGTGCATACAATACGATGGAAATAAGATGACCGATCCTTTTTTCTTTTTGATCTGCTGTACGTCTTTTTTTACAAATAATTCGAATACACCTCCTTCATACTCCTCTGGTTCGGAAAGCTGCAAAACGATGCTTATTTTTCGAACCTGAGCTTCGTTTGGCCCAACGTCCATATGCCAATCGTAATGTCCTCCATAATCTCGATAAAGTGCATATTGCAGATCTTCAAACATACCCGTTATTTCAAACTGCCAAAGGGCGTTGTTTGCTTCCGTGCACATATTTGCAAATTTATTGTAAATCCAGGATACATCTCCCAGCTCAGGATTAAGCCACTTAACCTCGCTTTTTCGGTATTCATCATAATCACCTGATCCAGAAACCAATTTTGCTTTTTCATATTCTGATAAACCAGCAATCCTATTGATCTCATCTATTTCTTCGTTTGAAAAACCGTTTGCGAAATAGTACCAATTTCCTAAGTCTTTGTTTGTTTGATTTTTTATTATAAAACTCATAATTAAAATTGTTTTTAAGCTATAATTAGAATGCCATTAAAAAATTATTGATTTCTTTGCCACGTGCTTCTCCATATCCACTTGCACCAATTCCTGCGTTTGTACCGCTGACTACTCCAGAGACCACCGTATTTAACAACCCCTTATTCAATGGATCGCCATGAATAGCATTTTTGGTAACTTGCATGGATACTCCAATACCTTCCTTCTTGGCAATATTTGCTGCGGCACGTTTGGCAAATTGACCCCAACCGGCCTTATAATCCGGGGTAGGAATGGCCCATCCCAATGTACCGGAAATAGCACCCGTAATAAACGCTTCGCCCAATCCGGTGTCTAATCTTCGCCCATAAGCTGCATTGTTGAGGAATGTTCCAGTGGTTGCAGATACCGCACTTCCTGTAATTGTGAAAGCGGGTTTGGCAGCTACATTAGCCACTTTGGCAATGGTACTTGCGGCTCTACCGGCTTCAGTCGCTGCGGTAATACTCGCTTTGGCAGAAGCCTGGACTGCTGCTCCGGCAGCGCCAAAGGCAGAGAAAATCGCTCCTGTTACGGCACCAACTCCCATTGAAATACCATAGTCTTTCCAACTGAAATCATTGGTGACCAGGCCAACGGCAGAATACGTTACCGCGCTGATTCCGGCACCGTAGAAAAAGCCACTCAGTGCTGCAAGACCCACGGCAGCTGGTGTCGCCAATCCTCCGGTCACCACTTCCAGAACCGCTGCCACTACATCGATGACTACACCAATTAATATTTCTACGACTCCAATAATGGCCCCGGCAATCGCTGAGAAGAAATTACCTATTGAGAAATTTCCAGACGGGTCAATAAATATGATTGGGTTATTTCCGGCATAAACGTATGGGCTATAGAATTGTTTGGCAAGATCTGCTGCTGCGAAGCGACCAATTTCACTGAAATAAAATCTATTCTTAAAATTATAAAGTTCGAATTCACTGTCCCATTCTTGACCCGTATAAAGGTAGTCACAGACCTGTGGGTATGCTTCGTGCAGTATGTCCAACTTGCCAAATACATCGTAGGAGTAGGATGCCAGTATCGTTGCATTTTCATCCAATACCAATCGGGTAGAGTTCAAATGATCTCTGATCAAGTATTTTTTCGAACTTAGGTCAGTAGTGGCCAGAAGACCCATTGGCCCGTAAATAATATATTCTTCATCACTTACCGTATTGTCTCCGGTAGAATTAAAAGTCATTAAAGGACTTGTGTTCAGTCCTCGGACATAGACTTTCATGCCTTGGGATACATCATCTTTGACGGTTTCTTTGATGATTCGCAGATTCAAACCACCGTATTCGAAATTATATGAAAGATTAGATTCCTTTAGATTATGAATGGTCGAAGTAAGCATGATTCCAGGATCATATTCAAATCTTAAATGTCTGGAAATATTGGATCCATCCGGTGTGTCTTCTACTTCTATAATGCTACCATTGTGATCATAATCATATTTGGCATATTTTTCCGTGCCCGTAGGATTGGAAAGCTCGGCAATGGAGTTATTTTGATTATAATTGAATTTAACTTCAATATTACCTTTTGAAACAACTTTAAAATTGTTGTTTTCATCGTACGCATATTCCGCGTTTTTTCCACTATTGGAATTACTATTCGATGTGAGTGCACCAAGACCATTATAATGGCAGCTACGGTCATTTTGATAATCTTCATTTCCAGATTTGTAATCCAATCCCCAGGAAGAAGGCTGACCATTAAAATATGTTGTCTCTTCATCATTTCGGGCCTTATATCGCATGTTCTCTTCAAAAATGGCATTTTCCGTACCGACAATATGAGCCGAAAGCTTTTCGAGCCAAACCGGAGAATTATAATCAAACGATCGTTGGATCGGTTGAGCACCAGCTGTATTCAAAATTTCCTTTTCAGGTTTTCCTGTAGCGTTGTAGGTATAGGTAGCAATGTCATCAGTGCTTTTCAGTGAAGAACCAACTCCGATGATCTGACCAATTTCATTGTAGCCGTAACTCACCTTCATAGGAGCTTGATCATTTTTAGTCGGATATTCGACCAAAATCATATCTCCAATCGCATTGTAATGATAATTCATAAAATACGGATCACTGCCAATCTTGGCTGCTCCCCATTTCTTAGTTGTAATGTTACCATTGATATCATAAGCAAATTCCTCGAAAGAAGAAACTTGTCCATTGTCTGAACTATTGACTTGTATCTCAACAAGTCGTCCTATTTCATTTTGCTCTATTCCATTTCCATCAAAGACGAACATTTTCCTCCAAGTATTTGGGGTAGATGGCCATTCAGGATCCGATGCAGCAATCGTTTTTAATTGAGATGAGTCCCAGCTTCCTTCCAGAAATCCCATCTCTGTGAGTCTTCCCTGAATATCATACTTGAAGTATTGATAGTTCGAATCTACCTGGCCCTGTTGATCTTGCCTAAATCTCATGCGCCCGGAATTATCGTAGAGCATTTTTACAGTGCCCGTATCGGAAGTTGTGGTCTTTACGTTTCTACCTAAAAAATCATATTCATTGTATACGATCCAATCCTCTTTATTAGAGCCTCCGGGAGGATTAAAATAGTTGGGTACAAACTGTTGAATTGCATTTCCTGAATCATCGAAAATATTTGTGGCAATAATTACATCTGTTTCAGCCTTTCCTTGTTGGCTGACTTTACATATTTCCGATCCACGTTGATCTGTTATGGTGGTCACAAAATTACCATTTTGATCCGTTAGTGTGACCTTGTAATATTGATGTGCGGGGAGGCCATTGGATCCATCATTCGAACCGTAAGAATTCCGAGCAGTATGTTCTTTAGAACTGTAGACTTTTCCGGGCATTGTAGTCTCAATTACTCTTCCGAGCTGCGAGTCTTCGTAAAATTCCTGGAAAAATGGGAAACCTTCATCTTCTGGATAAATGGTTTGAATCTCACCGGTCATTATTGCAGTATCCCAATCGTAAATGGCCAGGTCACTGCGATATGCCAATAAATCAAAATGGTCATTTGGTGCAATATAGGCTGGCTTAGTGTGTATGGCTGCACGACCCAGGCTATCAAAAATATTTTGTATAGCAGAGACTTTCGTATCAAATAAGAGTTGTGATTGCTGATCGGTTGCCGTACCGTTTAAGAAGGTTTGTGCTATTTTATTGGCTTTAGAATTTACCAAATAACCAATAGAGGCCGGATCTGCAACAAAGATTTGAGGCACACCGGATATTTCAGTATCAGCTATGTGACTGAAAAGTTTTAGTCCATCTACAAAGAAAATAATCGATTTCTTTCCAACAAACAACATCCATTGGGTACCAAATGAATTTGAGTCTTCTGCCTTGGTTGCTTGCAATCGGGTATATTCTTTTGAGCGAAGTAAAGATTCATTTAAATTCTCTCCATTGCCGGAAAGTAGTACCCATTTGCTTTCTGAAGGCAAGTATTGTATGGTAAATTCCGAACCAATTTTGATTCCCAGCGGTTGGGTTGGTGAATTATTCGTCACTACCTTGGCAGAAATTCCATATTGATTGACACAACTCGTATCCTTGAATGTCAATGTACCTTGTTGCGATGAAGACCATTCCAACTGTTGATCGACAATTTTCCAATCCGTAGGGGAGTTTGTGTCCCAAACTTTTAGATATTCTTCTCCTCTGGAAAAAGAAATTAAACTTCCACCCTCTGCGGCGTTTGCGACCAGAAGGCTATTTGGGACGGCAGGATCAAATTGGTCATTGTTGCCACTTCTTGAGTAATAAAAATTTCTCAATTCACTAGTGACATCGGCATTATTTGTAGCAGCTACTTCTTGTAGAAAATCATCAAAAAGTATCCTTTTGGTGTCTCCATTTGATCCGATAATCGCATCGATCATATCGGTATTGGTAGCCAGATTTACGGCGCCCATGTTGCAGTGTAAAGGAGAGAACCTCAAATTGTCAAGCAGTACATAGGATTGAGAGTTGTTGTTGGTTGCAGAGATATTTAGCCTAACGTTGCCATTTGCTTTACGGTCAAAATCAGCCAAGTTGATGGTAAAGAATAAGTAGGACCATGTGTTTTTTATGTCTGGAAAGTCAACCTCTATTGGAGAACCCACCATATTCCCTCCCTGTTCGAAAGTAACCTTCCATTGCGCATTACCGCTGGAATTATCATAAGAGGCGGGTTTTTTGAAGAAGCAAGAGAATATGTATGTATTTACGTCAGGATTGCCAGGAGTCAGCTCAGCACTAATACCGTTGACTGTGGAAATGGGAAGCATTAGACTGTTTATTCCAGTGTGTGCATCCACCTCCTGGACATCATCATTGGGTATAATGGCAGCACCGTTAGCGATTTGCCAGTGTTGTGGAGATTCAATGGTTTCAAATCCGTAATAACTGGTTTCTTCCAAATTCATGCTTGCATCGGGGAATTCAGCAATTTGATAGCGCCCATTTTTATCATACAGATATGAGGTAATCATTCCATCAGTAGTGGTTTGCTCTGTAATATTTCCCGTTGCTGAATTTCTGGAAATAACTTCACTCAGCTCCAGCCAGCCCGGTTGTGGTGCCGGGTCTGAAAAATCAAATATTGGTTCATTGGAATCTACTCCTTGCCATTGAAATTTTTGTAAAACTGCCCATTGCTCTGGCTGTGATTCATCCCAGTTTTTCCAGGTGGAGACATTCGAAGAGGTAATGTTTTTCTCTTTGGTGTCCAAGTCTGTCACCGATACGGTTTCTTGTACGACATTGGTCAACAAATTGAGTTTGACCATGGCGTTTTTGTAGGTAGGGATTTGTATCGCATAAGTCTTTTCGACCATCAATTTTTTCTGCTTTCCCAGAGAATCGTAGTAATTAAACGAACTTGATTTTAGCTGGCCGTAAAATTCATCGTATAGATTATCAGTAGTCTTGACAACTCCATCTTGTGTCATGACAGTTTTGGTGATTCGACTATAACCTGCATAGTAATAATTGGAAGTTCTTGCATTTTGTTGATAAATAGAATAGTAGTTAAGTTCTGAAGCTACTTGCTGACCTGCAGAGTTGTAAATATTCCTTGCCAGAAGGTTTCCGTTTAGCAGTAAGTTATAATTGTATATCCAACCTGTAGGATAGGGCAAATTGGTTTGTTCAGATACACCGTTGGAAAAGAAATTGACTACACTTCCCTGAGGACGTAATCCTTCATCGGGACTTTTGGTATCAGGAATCACTCTTACCTGTGGAAATTGGGGTAAGTCATTCTTTGGATCAAAGGTGATTCTTGAATTTATTGTGCCACTATAGTCATAAGATTGCCAGAAGGATTCTTCTTCCAACAGATTTTCAATATTGACATTTGCCACAGCTTCTACATCGAGATTACCACTTACCGCTCGATCCACAACTCTGTAAATGGTTAAGAAAGATGCACTGTCAAATTCCTGATCGGAGGGATATGTTACAAATGTATTAATCCCTGCGAGTAGCGTTCCAGGTCTTGGACTTTCTTGTTCGACGTAGACCTTTTGGCCAATGGAAGCTGAAGGAAGACTTACCTTGGTAGGTTTGTCAATCTGCCCATTTCTTGGATAAGTAATATACGTTTGAGCATTTGATTCGGTATTATCTTGGTAGACTATAAAATTTGGCGCTCTGTTTTGAATGCTTTCCGGAGCATTAAGATTGATGAGTTGTTGGTCCAGTTTTCTCCAACTAGCCGAAGTGTCCCGAAAAAAAACTTCTGATCCTGCTGTTAGATAATTTCCCAGTAGAGATGGACTTTTACCTAAACTTGGAAGTCGTTGTTCCGACCCCCATCCACTTGAATCAGGGAAGTTAGGATCAAATTGATAGTACGTATTATTTGTGCTTCCGTTATTGGTTTCAGACATAACTCCGACATCTGTGCCAAAAACAAAATCATAGGTATTGGAAGCCGATGTGTTGAAAGATTTCGAAATCCAATTCAGTGGATTATTACTATTTCCTGGACCACCGACATATCTATCTAAATGTGCATTGTTAGCCACCAGGGCACTATCATTAAAGGTTTGTAATACATTGAACTGAGATTTTCCATCTTCAATTGGCGAAGTATAATCTCTGGAAATCGAATTTCCTGGATTTAGTATTCTGAATTGAGTGTCCCATTGGAATGTCTTAATTGTATAAGAAATTTCTGTTTGACTGATAGCAGAGACAAAGGTGCAACTGCCGAGACTACTGGCCAGACTAAACACAAAGGGAAACTGTTCCGGATTTTGATCATCTTCAAAGACTGTTAAACTCTCGTTCCAATTTGATGGGTTATCCCACGCATCTACTCCATTGTGATAGATCAATTGGAACTTTGCACTTTTCTGTGCTTTGAAGTAAAATGCAGTAAGAAAATAATTGTCTTTGGCTCCAATGGCTACATGATCTGCATTGCGGGCATCTGAGAATGAGGGCAATGTGATGTTTTGTTGCCATTGCCTCTTCTTCCAGCTCCATTGATATCCATAGAAGGGCTGTGATGCAAAATCTTTATTACTGGCAATGATGTAATTGTCTCCAAATGCGACAGAAGAGGGCGTTTTTGCATTTTGCTTTAAAGTCAGCCGTTCTGGCCCTTTTTCCAAATCAAAAGTACCGAAGTCGGTCTGGCTTCTATTGTAGAAATACAATTCAAGTGCATTGGTAGATTTATTGGTAAAATAGAGTACAATAATGTCTCTTTGGGTGATTACTCCCAAGGTATCTAAATCAAAGTCGACATTGTGAAAAGGCACTATAGAGGATTTTTGAGCGCTGAGTTCCTTTTTTGTCCATGTTCCGGACCAGGAATATACTTCAGCTTTCATTTGTTTTTGGGATTGGTTGTACCAGGTAACAACAGAATAATCTGGTCCATGCCAAACTCTTGGTGTTGCTCCTGAAATTGGATTGTCTATTTTTAGATTACGGGGAGCATTAAGGGATTGTTTTTTGTAAGAATAGTTCGCTATTCCTCCAAAAGGAAAAACGATTGATTTCAAACTTCCTGGAGAATTGTCTGATACCTTATTGAAATAATCAAATTCATATCCAGGCAAGACGCGTCCTTCCGAACTGACCTGAATTATGCTACTGATGGTTCTCTTAAACGATAATTTGTAATACGGAGCATCCTGATAGGCAATATTTATAAATTTATATTGAAAATGAATACCAAAAAGCTGATCTCCGGAGCTGCTCAGAATGTCAACATAGTCCAAATATTTAGTTTCATAAGTATCTTGATACGCATTTGGAGCAGGTCGTTTGTCGTTTGCAGGTTGATATTCTATCTCGCCATTTGGTCCCGGATTATCAGGACCGTATTTGTCACCATAATTGTATACCATTTTTCTACCGAGGCTATCGGTTACCTCTTTGAGATAAGAGGCTTGTGTGAATTTTTTTCCAATTGAGGAATCACCCACTGACTGAGTAATTTGAAGATATGAATAAGTTACCGTGCTCCCCCAAAGATTCTTTTTTTCTGACAAATTCCAGGCAGTAACGTATTGTTCTTGTCCCAATGTCAGCGATGAATCGCCCATCCAGTTGCCCCAGCGCACGCCGTATTCTACTGTATTCCGTTCATTGGAACTATCTCCATAGGTAAGTACATTGCCGTTTTCGTGTGTGATTTCCCATACTTCCTTATTGGGAAAATAACGGATAAGCCAAAATTCAAAATTCCGGGTTTCGAAAGTTAAGGCACCTTCCGCATCTACTCCGGTTTGAATAAGTTGATTGGCACTACCGCCCGAGATGAGATAATATTCATCTGAGGCCATTGCTCCACTGTCTTTTTTATTGACAACGATTTTATTTTGCAGGAGTTGCCAACCCAGACCAACACTTCCGGTGGGATGGGTGATGTTCCAATTTTCCAGATTGGTTCTTACGTTACTTCCATAGAGGACCAGAAGATTTTCATCCAGATTGGAGTGGCCGGGAAGTGATACCAGATTTATTGGCAGACTGACAGTTCCTCTAAATAGATTAACGCTGTCTTTTATCTTGCCAATGCTTTCTTTATCAAATTGAAATGTAGTTATTTGAGGAACTGATTCTAATTGTTGTCCCTGATTTCCTGAGGTTTGTGTATTTTCCATGAGTTGATTTTCTTTTTTATAAGTGAGTATTCAGTAATTGATTCAGTGCTTTTACCACAAAATTGGTAGTGATGGTTTGGCTGCCATATTCCAATACAGCGCGAATAACCCCTTTAGGTCGACCAAGTTCCATTTTGATAAAAGGACTACTCAGCCAACTGCCACTTTGATTTTGTGTGCGATGTAGATACGTCAGGGCATTGTTTAAAACATTGTCTGGAATCGATGTCCGATTATGATTGCTTATTAGGAGTAATGAAAGTAGTGCCAAGCCTGTGTGAAGGGGGCTGGATATTTTATTGACACCCCAACCTCCATCATGATGTTGTGACTTTAGAAGAAATTCTGATGTGACAGTTAATTCTGATGAAGAAATGTCTTGGGTAAGGGCAGCACGAAGTGAAACGTAGGTGCCATAATAATCACCGAAATACCATGTGCTTCTCCATGTGCCACGGATTCCTCTTTTTTTCCAAATGTAATTAATGCCGTTGGTGATGACTTCTTCAAAGTTATTGTCATCAAGTAAAGTCAGAGCATAAATAAGATTTGCCACCACTTCGGTATCGGCTCCGGTACCCCACGCTTTTTTAGCCCATTCCAACTGTTTTTGCTGCGTTGTGGTGAGATTGTTTTTGGGTATTATCCAACTCTCGAACCCACCATGGTTATGCGCATTAGAATCCAGCAGTGTATATAGCGGAGGCATACAGTATTTTGCTATCGCCTCGTTGTTGCCAGTCCTTGCATTTATCTGAATGATTTGTCCCAGGTCATCTGCATCTGGAGGAAGTTCTGATAAATGTGGGAAATATGCCCATCCACCAATTCCTTCTTTTCTTCTGGCGTTATTTAAATAGTCAATTTCGTGATCAATCAGCGGATTCAGTTGACCGGTCATCCATTGATTACAATCGATCAAAGTATCAGTAATTAGACTCCTTTGAAATATGTCACCCATATGGTATTCTTCCTCATTGTCGAAACCTTGAGTTTTGGGGAAATGCATATAGTGTTTCGCTTCGGAGAATTCACTGGGAAATTGAAAGAGTAAAAAAGCCAGTCCATCAGCAAACATTTTTTGATGCTGATTGTGAGCTTCGGGCATATTTATATTGAGTGTTTCTCGTTTTTCTGTTGTTTCGGAAATAGTCATGTTTTTTGGTTAATAAGGTTATGTAATGTCATAATTCCTTTTGCCGATAGATTGGGTAATTGCCCAATTATCAGTAAAATCAGTTCCGTCAAAATGTATTTTCTATAAAGTGCAAGTCGTCAACACCTATGAGTCGAACAGCTCAAAGCTGAAGGATTCCCTACGCATCGATTGGTAAAAATTCTTCGATCTTATTCTCATCCAATGGTTCCCATAAGACTGGAATTTCTTCTTTCAGAGCATATTGGGAAGCATCAGGTTTTTGGAAATAGGGAGATGTCAAATAGTATTGAGCATCTACTTCAAAAATTTCCAGTTTTTTAGCACTATCTCTCTCTACATGATAGTAGCGTAATGTACTTTCTTTTGGCCCCACTATTCCAGCGGCTATAATCCTTGGTGCGGTACTCAGATTAGGCTTCGAATAATGGAAAAGCTTAGTTGTATATATGATCGCCTGTCCCGGGTTCAAGTCTATTCTTTTCAGTCTTGAAAAAAGTTGATCTTGTAAATGATCATAAGGGAAAGGCTGTCCAAATCCTCTGGGATAAGGGTTCAAGCGGTGACTTCCCGGAACAACTTGTAGTGCTCCGGATTCTTTATTGGCTACACCCAGCGAACAAAAGATGTTGATGCCATGAAATTTATCCTCATCTACCAAAGACGCATCTTGATGCATTGCCACCTCTCCTTTTGTTGCATTTACAGAAGGATATTTGTAAATAAATGATCCAAAAAACCATTTGTATTCATCAAAAATCTCAGCTATTTTTTTGGAAAAGATAGACTCCATGGTGTTGGATATGCCGAGTTTGAGTTCAGAGTTGCCCGCCATATTTGAAGTAGCAAAAGGCATTTTTACAAGATTGGACTCTTCCCGTGAAAAAATATCCAAGAGTAGTTCAATTTCGTTTGCTTCCAGCACATCCAAAATGACATATCCATCCTTTTCGAACAAAGCTTGATGCTTTTCATTGCGAAATACATTTCTCATCTACGCTAATATTTTATGTGTGTATCGTCTTTACTACCCTTTATTAAAGAGCCACTTCATACAGCGGTGAAAGTATAGTGTCTAATGTTGCCTGATCAAGTGGATCCGAACCCGGAACGACTTCATCTACTTTTTCGTACTTACTTTCATCTGGCCGGCTGAATAAAGGAGATGTCAAATAATGGGCTGGATCGACATTGTAAACATCAATCAGATCAGGACTTTCTTGATGATAATATTGCAGGTTTGCCTCTTTCGGTCCCAACAATCCACAAGCTGTAATCCGAGGCTGATCCGTTCGGTTTGGCTCGGAGAAGTGGAAAGTAGTAGCGGGAAATATGAGTGCTTGGCCTGCTTTTAGTGGTTCGAATACCAGGTAGTTGTCCATGAGATGTTTTTGCAGTTCAGGATAGAGAAAGTGAATTGCTCCATATCTTCCGTATCCACGCGGGTGATTGTTGAGTCTATGGCTTCCCTTGACCATATACATGCCACCGTTGTCTTTTCCCGCATCACAAAGCGGGCACCAGATAGTTACGGATCTGAATCGTTTTTCGTCCAAATGTGAAGGGTCTTGGTGCATGGTCACATATCCTTCTTGTGGATTTTCGCTTTTATATTTTATTAGATAATTGCCAAAATACCATTGATAATCATCCATGTACTTGTCTACTGCCTTAGCAAATGTGGACTTAATTTTATCCGAAATTTCCAAACGGGCATTGATGTCGGGATACATGGAAGTAATGGCGAATGAAGGAGATCCCATTTTTCCCAGTTTATCCTCATACAAGGATTTGAGTACTTCCACCTCATGGGGTGCAAGTAAATCTACTTTTACATATCCATTCAAGTCAAATTCGGCTTGTAAATCTGGATCTTTAAATGTATTTCTCATGATTTATTTTTGATTTTAGGTTTCAATCACTATCCAATTTATGATCGAAATATTGAGGTTATAAATTTGCTCATTGAATCGTACCATCCAATGAGGATTGCAAAAGGAACACCCAGAAATACCCAATAATTGTATATGGGTTTTTTGTAGATGAAGAGTATTGGATAACCTTTTGCTTTGGGATATTTCTCAAAGAATAATTCTATGCTTTGTTCGCGTTCAAGTGCTACCCGAGTTATCGTATTTAGTGAAAACCAGACAACCCATTGAGAAATAATCTGACATTTCCGACAGTATCCCTGATAATAAAGTACGAGCTTTTCACCCTTAGTTAATATTGAATTATCCATCGTTCAATTTACTGTTTAAGTATAGATTTAGTCTTTTGTTGCCTTTTATATCCAGGCCCATTCCAAAGTAAGAGATGTCTGCTTTTTGATGCAGAAGCTGCTCATCAATTGGAAATGGAGCTAGTCCATATTGATCGGTGAAATAATTTATTTTATCCAACCATTTATCATCTGAATAGGCAAGGCATCCTCTGCAGCCACACATGTCGATCTTAACATCAAAAAACTGCTGAGTCGCTAAATGAATTCCCAGACTGAATACCATTCCGTTTAGAGCCATTTCATTGTTTTCTGCCAGATCGGAAAGAAAAATCTTAAAAGCGTCATTTTTAAGAAGATCACAACCTAAATTGTCCAAAAGAACTGCTTCTTTCAGCCTCCAGTAAATTTTGATTCTTACGTTTTTAAGGTTGCTGCCTTCAAATCCAATACTCATGATCTTACTGACTTTCTGCATCTCCGAGATCCACGGGTTTAACTCTTGAATATCAGGCATAATCTTTTCGATCCACTGTTTTAGTCGATTCCAGGCGATGTGATCTCCACCTCTTCGTCCATCCATATAGATGGCGATGCCTGGACCGGAAACAGGAGCGCCGATCCAGAATACACCATCAGAATAATCTTCCACCTGTTTGCTCTTTGGGAGATGAAATGCTACCATCTCGTCAAATAACCCCTTTAGAGCCATGGAATTCGTTCTGTAAAACAGTTGATTAATAGCGTCTAAACTTTTACTAAATCGCATTTCTGCTTGTTGGTAGGTTGAGGCAGGGTCGGTTATGAATCGACCTGCCCAACCTTCTTTTTTAGAAGAAATACAAAATTGTAATGGTGTTCCATCTGAGTTTAGGCCCGATCTTCCACCCTTCATGAAATTTTCATTCACTTTAGGTGTGGCAAGCATCAGGTCACATAGACTACTTACCTCAGAATATGATTGTGAACACATATCAGCGGCAAAATTTTTTATCACCGAAATGTTACTATCAAATTCTGTAGGAATGTATGGAACAGTTGATTTCATGCTAGTTTCGTTGAATATTTACTTGACTAGCAGTACCATCATTTCCTCCTGTACCACCTTTTCCTGCGGTTCCACCCTGTCCACCGGATCCACCTGAAGCAGCTTTTCCGGGAGTACCTCCACCACCGGCGGCGCCACCATCACCTCCATCTGGAGTAGGTGTACTTTTTGTGAATCCACTATCGGGGTTATCTGGAGAAGGTGAATATGTGATATCTATGGTTGATCCGCTTCCACCGCTTCCACCGTTTCCGCCGTCACCACCATTTCCACCATTTCCTGCGCTACCACCTGGACTTCCACCACATGCTGGTCCGGCTGGGCAACCATCTGAAGCGCCACCAGATCCGCCATCACCACCATCCTGACCGTCACCGCCGCTTCCACCAGTTCCACCTCTTCCTGCTTGAGCCAAGACTGAGAATTGTCCGGTAACACTAGTTATCTTGAAGGTAACCTGAGGACATCTTGTTCCATTGCCTCCAGGTCCGCCATTTCCACCATCGGCGCCCGAAGATCCTGGGGCTCCTGGTGATGAACTAGGGTCACAAGTTGAATCCCAGGCACAGTTTGCATCTGTTCCTGAAGCCCCGTTTGGAGCTTGATTTGGTTTAGTGGAACCAGGAGTACCGGCTACGCCACTTTTGCCTGATATGGTTATATCAAATGCCATAATTTTTAATTTTTTGAAGTTATAAATCGAATTAAGTTTTGATTAATTCCTGAATTGTAATTGCTGCATCAGTTTCTACGAAAATCTGTCCACCAGGTTCTACTGTAACCTTATTAACATTGACTACTACCGGCTGGTCACCAGTAATTCTCCAAGGATTACTTGGGGTTACTACAATGTCCTCAACATCAAAAGATCGAATCTGATAAGGAGCATGAAATTTGTCAATTAGATTTTGTACCCCTTTAGGTAGATCTATTTGACCGTTGACATAAGCGTGTGATGCTTGTACCAGGTCATCTAACCCTTTTCCTTCTACATCTGATTCGGAAGTTGGTAGATCTGATACATTAACGCTGTAGTTGGAATTAACTGAAATTCCATGCTTTTTGTACAAATCTCTCAATTCGCTCAAATTGCTTGCCTTTAATATCCGGCTTGCAAGTTGAGTGTTTGGATGCGGAGGATTACTCATAATGATAGGACCGGAGTCCGTGGAGAGTTTTCCTCGATTTGTTCTGTCTGCCATAATTTTATGATTTAGAAATGTTAAAAAATGAATGATTTATTCGTTTGCCTACGTAGAAAACTAATAATGCATCCAATATCAATCAATAAACTATGGGTCGAAAGGGTATTTATACCTAATTTAATTTTGCATAAGTTTACTTTGGCCAATAAAAGGATGCAAATGTCGCGAATTAGCCAAAATAAATAGGGTTGAATGAAAGAGGTGTAATTCCAGATATGATGAATGGAAGAGAATATTTTCATTATACTTCAGCCTGGAGAAAATCATGGATAATTAATTCTACTTTAAGACATTTAAAAAAATAAGAATAATTAGGATTTTTTGCTTAATCGCGGAACCGCACAATCGCCTAAATTTGAAAAATCTCCAAGCATTGTCTCTTGAGTTTTAGAATTTTCACAATTCAAAATCAACTATCCAACTTCAAAAATCCATAATTCTCTCTTTTTACCTTAATCTCTCAAAGTAGTATTAAATCAGATTGAGAATTGAATCGGGAAACTAGCGTCTATTTTGAGCGGAAGCGCTTCGGTTGTGGCCGATCAACAGTCAGTTATTCAAATCCAGGGTCGAAAGAAGATCTCTTACGTTACAGAATTTAAAATTTTGGGCTGCCAGAGAATCATATTCATAATTGAATCCATCTTGTGCTACAAGCAGCCCATATGGAAATTCACTGGATAAAGAATCGGAGATGATATCTATTCCATCGGTTTCTTCAACGCCATCAATCGTTTCGTTCCCATTAATTTTGAAACTGCCCAAATAGTTGTTTTCAGCATTGATATCAAAAACGGCGTATGAGAAGTTTCCCTGACTGCTTGCTATTAATAAAGAGAGATTGCCTTTGTTGTAAATGGTTAACCCTTCAATGTCAAATTTGATGTTTGCGTTTTCTTTTCCACTATTTAATAGAAATTCTTTTTGGCTGTTTTGCGGGTCAATATCCAACATCCAGATGCCCTTGTTCTCTTCGCCCACGTATAATTTTTGATTCGAATAGTCTACCACCATGCCTTCTGTTTGACTTTCGAATTGTACTTCTCTTATCAATTCCAGATTTATATTTTTATCTTTTTGAATCAATTGAAATTGTTGCATCAATCCATTTTTACCATTGATAAACACATAATCAGTATTAGTAGCACCATTCCGACCAAAACAAAACCCATAGATGTCGTCAATTTTGGAAGTTTCCATAAGATATCCTTCCCCCACAATTCTTTCCAAATTACCTAACGCATCAATTTTGAATAGATCGATCGCTTGAGTAGTTCGATTGCTACAGCCCAAAATATCCGCCTGTTCTCCTTCTAAAGAATAATCGTATAGGATATCGACATTGTTGATGCTTCCCAGAGGATAATACTTCACGTTTTTACCTTTTAAATCTGATGCGATTAATCCTCCTCGTTTATTGGACCCAAAAATCAAACTACCGCTTGGATTGGTTTTATTGTACCAAATTGCGGGGTCGTCTGCGGCATCTTCCTGTGCATTGGCTTCTACAGGTTCAGTTTCCAATTGGGCTGCTATCGAATTCAAAATTTTACTCTGAGCTTCGTATGCCTCTGCTAATTCAATTGAATCTTCATAAAAGGATTCGTGTTCGGATTTTACAGTCTCTGGTTCTTTTTGTTTAGAAGTACAGCCTGTAGTGAACAACAAGTACAATGCAAATACAATGGTCGAAATAAAAGTGAATTTATTCATCATAAGTCATCATCTGGATAAAGAAGTGATTTAAAAACATCTTGGTAACTACACAGCCCTATGTTTAATCCTATCGTCGTGATGTAATTTGTCATCACTTTTGACCAAAAATGCCGCCAAAATGAATTTCCAACTAACTTCTAGCCCAGAATTGCAATCCTGGGTTAGAAATGTTAAAGCCCGATATATTTTTTTATTTGAAATATTATTCTGGCTGTATAGTTATACATCTCGTTAAGTCCTTTTTACTATTTTTGAATACCAACGTATCGTATTTTTCATCGTGAGGCTTTAGCTATGCTGCTCAAAAAATACTTCAATTTGATAATCAATCTACTGTAAATCATCTCAACTTACGTTTTATATCACTTCAGGGCAAGGCACTTCACCGAAAAAGCACCCCACCCATAAAAAGATTTACTTGATTAAATCGAATTTTACACCCAAATCAAAGCGGGCGTTGTAAAATTCATTTTGCATGGTTCGTGATGATTCTCCCTGAAAATAACGTAAGGGCTGATTCAATAGGTTGTTGGCATTGAAGTATATTACCCAGTTGTTGTTTACGCTGTAATTGATGTTAAAATCGAGATAAGTAACCTGATCATAATAGCGATCTCCAAAAGCTTCTCCACCCACTTCATCAATAAAGTCACTGGCATAATTTAAAGAAATCCTGGAGCTTAATTTTTTATTCTCATAGGCAAGTGAAAAGTTGAATGTGTGTTGTGGTGATCCCGGAAGCGCCAATTCTTCATCCTCTCTCCCCTCGAAATTGAAATCCGTAATTTCAGAGTGCGTATACGTATAATTCATATACACTCCCACGGGCTTCAAAGATGGAGAAATAAATCCCAGTTGACGTTGAAATGCAAACTCTGCACCAAATAGCGAGGCATTTCCACCATTAATGGGTTGTGTAAAGTTGGCCCATGTGGTTCCGTTGAAATCGAAATTGGTGAAACTTTGGTTAACGATAAAGTCACTAATGTCCTTGTAAAATATCCCACCCGATAGAATTCCCACTCTGCCAAAGTAATGCTCAGCCATTAAATCAAAATTCATCGATGTGGTTGCTTCCAGGTCCGGATTTCCAATGGATAGTTCTTCTCCATCTTCTATTTGTTGGTAAGGAACTAAGTCAAAGTAGTTGGGCCTGGCCAAGGTATTGGTCCAGGCAAATCGTAGGATGGAGTTTTTGTCCAGATTGTATTTCACGTGAAGTCCGGGCAATACATTTACATAATCCGCCTCAAATTGCTCTGTTGCATCGAGTGAGCCAGCGTCATCATCAAATCGGAATCCTTGGTATTCCAATTCTGTTTGTTCAACTCGTATTCCGGCAATAAATTTTAATTTTCTTCCCAGATTTTGTTCGATCATGACATATGAACCAAAAATGCTTTCTTTTGCAGTAAAATTCCCCGCCAACTCGCTTAGGTCCTGTCCGCCCTCAAACTCGCTTCCGGTAAGATTGAGATTACCCAAATATTCTGTTCCGATAAACTGTCCAATCGTATAATCACCAGCCAAGAAGTTGTCTTTGGTTTCGTCTTGAAGATTACTTAGAGCATTGTTGAAGATGGCGTCATCTACAGGTTCATATTCAAAGAAGTCATTGCTTCTGAATTTATCTTTGAGACGAACTCTGGTTCCAAATTTTAGAATAGTTGCATTTGCACCACTGCTCAATGGGTAGGTGAAGTCCAATCGTGTATTTACATCTTCGTCTTCTGTATATTGAAATTCTTCTGTGATCTCACTTAATTCCCAACTGCTTGAAGGATTTTGAAAATCTATTGCAGCTGCATTGATCAGAGGGAATTCACTATCGCTGAAATCAGTGGTTACGGGAACCGTACCATCAGTTGCGATTTCGAAATACCGTTCGTTGGGCCGATTTTCAGATGCTTTGGCAATGTTTGCCGACCATTTGAGCCCCATTTTTCCAAAAAGGTGTTCACCTGAAAGTGAGAAGTTATACATCTCCTGATCTTCAAGTCTTGCGAATTTTATGTCTTCTGTTCCTGCTTTTGTCTGTCTTTCCAATTCAGCTACCCAATTCCCATCACCATCTTGTTCGATATCTTTGAAAACGGATCGATATCTATTTTCCCAATCGTTTCTTTGGTTGTAAATTCCTTTTATAAAAATGGTATGGTTTGGATTGATTTTGTAATCCAACGAAGCAGAATAGCTTTGTCTGATACGTTGCAAGTAATATTGACGGATTTGAATCTCTTCAGGATAGAACTCCTCTCCATCGTCAAATCGACCATTATCATTATTATCGTCATATGTCCATTCCGCTTCGACATTGTCAGATCCGAGGTTGTTATCAAAATAAGAGGCACTAACAATAATACCCAGTTTGTCATCAGCAAATCGATTGCCATAAATGAGTGATCCATTGTAGGTAGCTTTTTCAGCAAGTGGATTATACCCACCACCCAAGGTTCCTGAGATTCTTTGTGCCGAGGGTGCAGCTCTGGTTACCAGATTTACCGAACCGCCAATTGCGTCGGCGTCCATATCTGGGGTAACGGCTTTATTAACTTCAATAGTCTGTACCATATCCGAAGGAATTAGATCCAACTGGATAGATCGTATCTCTGCCTCTGCCGATGGTATCCGCTCACCATTGATGGTAATTGAGTTCAATTGAGGGGCTGTACCACGAATATTTCCAAATCTGGCCTCTCCCTGATCGTATTGTACATTGATGCCTGGTATTCTTTTCAGTGCATCCCCGGCATTTGCATCGGGAAATCTGCCAATTTGATCGGCAGCGATGATATTGGTGATGTTGTCTCGTCCCAATTGGCTGTTCAAAGCTCTGGCTTGTCCTTTTAGTTGACTGGTTATTACGACTTCTTGAAGATCCAAGCCCGGAGACATTTGAATGGAAATCGTACTGGTTTTACCCGACTCCACCTCAATGGACTCACTAAAGTTGTTGTATCCAATGAAAGAGGCATTTACTGTAGCCAATCCTTCCTCGATGTTTAGTAAGGTAAAATATCCGTTGATGTCGGTATATGCCACTTGTTCTCCTACCCAAACATAGGCACCTGTAAGGGGTAGTTTTATTTCATCAACGATCCTTCCTTTAATATTTCCTGACTGTGCATTAACTGCCTGAAGACTGAACAGGCAGATTAATAATGCAAAAATGTTTTTCATCTTTTTCATTGCGTTCTAGTTAAATTTGACGGTGCAAATTATTGAAGGTCAATTCGAAAGAATCAAAATTTTGCTTTATTAAAAAGTTATTAAAAAGTGCTTTTGATGCTATCTAGAGGTTAAGAAGAGTTAAGGAAAATACCACTTTACATGATATAGAATTAACATTAAAGTATTGGGTACGTAGACAATTTATATACGCAAATTTATCTAAGACCACTTATTACAAGTTTCTTGTGATTTACTTTTGATCCACGATTCACAGTAATCAGATAGATACCATTTCTTTCAAAAACTTGCTCTTCAATAGTTAGGATTTGGTGGTCTTTAATTATGTTGTAATATACCTGTCTTCCATCGCTGTCATAGATTTGCACGAGTACAGATTCCTGCATTGGATTTACTATTTCCAAATTGACAGATCCATGAGATGGGTTTGGGTACACCTTAAAATTTTCTATCTTATCCTTAAAATCAATATTCTCGACAGATAAAACTGAACACATTACATTAGAACAACCTCCGGAAATGTCAGCTCCAGAAGTTACCCAATTGGAAGTGTTGTCTGCTAAAGTAAAATCAAATAAGGTACCATCATTACCATTAGGAGTTAGGTCGATTAATGTAGTCAGACCAGTGTTGTCTCCTGCTGGAGTGCCTTGATTAAAATTCCAGTATCCGGCAAGGCAGGTTTCATTTCCTGTTAACTCACAATTCATCGTAGCCTGAATATCTGATTGAGATCTGACCACATCCCACAACCTTATTTCATCTAAATCACCAATCCATTGACTATTTTGAATCGAAGTACCATTCCAATTGCCAATACTAAAATTATTATAGAGATCGATGCTTTTTTCAAAAGTATTGGTAAGATTTCCGTCTATATAAACATCGTAATTATTCCCTTTCCTTGAAACTGCGACGTGATGCCATTGACCATCCCGAATAAAAATATTGGTATTAAAGAATTCATCCACGCCAGTTACAGATTTGGTATAAATT